>CAXTCS010000018.1:0-29954 GCA_964242365.1 uncultured Hymenobacter sp.
CGACGCCCGCCAAAGCGAAGCCCGCCTGGCCATCGGCCAGGCTGCCGGTGGCGGTCAGCGTCAGCCTGTCGCGGTCAAGGTCGGTGACGGTAAACTCGGCGGTGTGCGTCCGGCCCAGCGGCAGCACGACCAGCGGGATGTCGGCGGCGGTTTTGGCCGGTGGCAAGGTCGAAACCAGGACGGGCGCGTGGTTGCGGTAGTCCACCACGATGGGAACCGTGACGCTGGCTTCCTGGCGGGTGTTGCACGGGAAAGTAGCCGCCGCAAACCGAAAGTTGAAAAGCGAATCCGGCCGCACCGCCCGGCAGTCGACGCGCCAGGTGAAGTGGCCCCGCTGCTGGTTGCCGGTGGTGCCCTGCGAAAGCGTGGCGCCCAGGTCGGCGGGGTTGAAGCCCTGGCCGCTCATTTCCAATTGGATAGGGTCGCCGTCGAGGTCGGTGCCCGTCACGTCGAAGCTCACCACCTCGCCCACCCGCACGTGCAGCGGCCGGCCCGGCCCGGCGGTGGTCGTAAGCGTGGGCGGCAAATTGGGCGGCACCGCGGCCGTGAAAGCCACCCGCACGGTATCGCGCTTGGGCAGGCTGCATCCGTCGTCGCCCACCACCACATCGAGCAAAAATACCCGGCCCTGGCTGTTGAGGCAGGCCGGAAAACAGAGCGTGGCCGCGAGGGTATCGGGCGTGCCGGGGCTGCGCACGGTGCCGCTCGTGGCCGTGGTGAAGCCCGGCATCAACCCCGAAAAATTAACCGGGTTCAGCGACAGGGTGAGGCGCGAGTTGGGGTCCGGGTCCGAAAAAAGCACCCGGACGCAGTGGTTGCCGCCCGGCACCAGGCGCAGCGTGTCGCGGCCGGGGCGGTACGGCACCCGGCCGGTCGGGGCGGGGAGCAGCACCAGGCTCGGCTTGGTGTTGGTGGCGCAATTCAACACCATGAGCTGAAAATCGCGCCGCGTTTCGCCGATTTTCTCGCCCCGGCGGTACTCGGCGCAGCGCACGCCAAACACGAACAAGCCCAGCTCGCTCGGGCGCACCGTGAGGCGGCCCGTGGCCCGGTCGATTGCCAGGGTGGGCGCGCCCGGTAGTTGGTTGAGCGTGCTCAGCCCCGGGTTCCAGTCGACGAGCGGGTACGGCGCGGGCGCGGCGGCGGCCGGCTTGGGCACGTTGGCATCGGCGTGCCCGTTGAGGGGCGTCACCAGGTCGTACACCAGGGAGTCGCCGTCGGCATCCTGGCCGCTGAAGTCGTAGTAAAACAGCTCGTTGCGGCAGGCATAGTCGGCCAGCGCCGGAAAGACGCGGGGCGTGGAATCGACGAAAGGCTGGCCATTCCGCACCACGGCCGGAAACTCCAGGTAGAAGGTTTGGGCGGCGTTGCTGGGGTCGACGATGTTGCTGATGGAGTTGTTGCGGCAGCACCGCTCCACGGCCACGTAGTAGCCGCCGGGGCTGTTATACGTATTGGCGGTGAGGGTGATGTCCTTGCTATACACCAGCTTGCGGGTGCTGAGGCTGGGCTTGGCGCAGGCCGGGTTGGTGTAGTTAACAAACGTGTTGCTGGCCAGGGGCAGCAGCACGTTCATCATGCGGCGGTCGTTGTTTTTCTCAAAAATGCTGGCGGTCAGGTCGGCGTCCAGGGCGCTGGGGCTGCCGTTCACGGCATCAAAGTACAGGTTGAGCAGCAAGGTGTAGGAGTCGCCGGTGTTGTGCACCAGCTCCATTTCGCCGCCCACGATGTGCGTAGCGCGGGCCGGGGCCGCCAGCAGCAGCCAACTGCTCAAAAACAGGAGCAACGCAGACCACGCCGGGCCGGGCAAATGCAAGCGGGCGGGCATCGGGTAGTGGGAAAAGCGTAAAAAATCCTGAATAAGCCGAAATATACGGCTGTAAAAATTCAACTCCCGGCCCAAGCGGGGCGTTGGGAACCGGGCCGCGCCCGGCTGAGTTTGGGACGCGCGCGGCGTACCTTCGGCAGCCCGGCCGGAGGCCGTGCAATCCGTCGTTTTCACTGTCTGCCGCTTTTGCCTGAGTCCATGAAACTACTTCGTTACGCTTGTTTAATAGGTTGCCTGGCAGCCCCTTTGCTGCCGGCTAGCGCCCAGCAACTGATGCCACCGGCCGGGGCAACCCAACCCGCACTGGACGCGGGCCAGCGCTGCGCGGCGGCGCACGTCGGGGCGGCCCAGCGCACGGCCACTTCTTCGGTGCCGCACCGCGCCAAGATGGACCGGTACGACGTGAAGTATTACAAGCTCGACCTGGCCCTCGAAAACAACTCGTTGAACGTGGCCGGCTCGGTGTGGATGCGCGTGCAGATTGGCCCGCAAGCCCTCGACTCGCTGGCGTTTGAGCTGTACCAGGCGCCGGCCGGCTCGCCGGCTACCGCGGCCACCCTGCTCATCGACTCGGTGGTGGTGAACGGCCGCCGCTCGCCCGGCATCCGCCGCGCCGGGCCCGACGCCACCGCCCGCCTGGCGCAGCCCGCCGCCGCCCATTCCCTCACCGACGCCCGCATCTACTACCACGGCACCGCGCCGAGCGGCAACACCGCCGCCATCGGCAATGGCCTGAACACCAGAAGCCAGGCCAAGATTGGCGGCGTGTCGTTCCCCTACAACGTTACCTGGAGCTTATCAGAGCCTTTTTTGGCCCACGAGTGGTTTCCGTGCAAGCAGGTGCTCACCGACAAAGCCGACTCGTCGGACGTGTGGGTGACGACCACCGTGCCCAACAAAGTGGGGTCGAACGGCGTGCTGGCGCGCACCCTGAGCCTGCCCAACAACAAGGTGCGCTACGAGTGGAAATCGCGCCACCCCATCGATTTTTACCTGATTTCGGTTTCCATCGCCCCCTACCTCGAGTACGTGAACTACGCCAACCCCGTGGGCGGCCCGCGCGTGCCCATCGTCAACTACGTCTACGACCAGGCCACGCTGAACTACTACAAGGGCGAAATCGACCGCACGCCGGGTTTCATCGAAAACTACTCCGCGCTGTGCGGCGTCTACCCGTTTGCCAACGAAAAATACGGCCACAGCATGGCGCCCCTCGGCGGCGGCATGGAGCACCAGACCATGACCACGCAGGACGGTTTCGACTTCACCCTCACCGCCCACGAGCTGTTCCACCAGTGGTTCGGCGACAACGTGACCTGCGCCTCCTGGGAAGACATCTGGCTCAACGAGGGCTTTGCGTCCTATGGCGAGTACCTCTCGCTGCAAGCCTTTAGTACCCCGGCCGATGCCCGCACCTGGATGAACAACGCCCACACCTACGCGCAACGGAGCACGGGCAGCATTTACGTGGCCGATACCGCCAACGTCCGGCGTATTTTTGATTATTACCTGTCCTACAAAAAAGGCGCGGCCGTCATCCACATGCTGCGCTACCTGCTCAACGACGACACCAGGTTTTTTCGGGCCCTGCGCACTTACCAGAGCCAGTTTCGCGGTTCCACGGCCCGCACCGCCGACTTGCAGCGCGTATTTGAAGCCGAAGCCGGCCGGCCCCTAGGCTACTTCTTTCAGCAATGGTTCACGGGCCAGGGCTACCCCACGTTCAACGGCCGCTGGAACCAGAACGGCAGCGCTTTCGCCCTTCAGATAAATGAAACCGCCTCGGTGCCCACGGCCACGCCGTTTTTCGACACCGATGTTGATTACCGGCTCACGTTTGCGGACGGCACCACCCAAACCCTGCGCCTCCACCAGGCCCACGCGTCCGAAACCTTTCATTTGGCCGTGAGCGGCCCGGTGGCAAGTGTGGCCGTCGACCCCGACCAGTGGGTGCTCGACTTGCCGGCTGCCGCGCCCGTGCGCGACAATGGATTGCTCGCCGCCCGGCCCGCCGCTGGGGCCGCCGCGCTCCTCCTTTTCCCCAACCCCTGCCGCGACCAGCTGCAACTGGCCACCTTGCCCGCCCCCAGCGTGACCGCCGAAGCACTGGACGCAACCGGCCGCCTGGTTTTGCGCCAGGGCCTGTCGGCGGCGCGGCCGCAACTCGACACCCACCGCCTGGCCCCCGGCCTTTACCACCTGCGCCTGCTCGGCGCCAGTGGCGAGCAGCTGGGGCAGGCGCGGTTCGCTCGGGAGTAAAACCGCTTTAAAAAGTAGCGTAATATTCCCCAATCAGCGCGCGGGTAGCCGCATCAGGCATCGGCGCATCGAGCAGTAATTTCAGCAGCTCATCAAACGAGCAGGCCAGCGTGAAGCCGGGGTCGAGCACCGCATTGGTGGTGATGCGGATGAACATGGGCTGCCCGTTCACGGCCACCATGTCCACGGTTACCAGGCCGAAGCGCTGGTTGCAGTGGCCGGTGGTGGGGCAGTCGGTGGGGTTGGGCTTGAAAAGCTGTTTGAGCGTGGTTTCGGTGTGGTGGCCAAAGGGCTTGGTGCATTGGTCGGCACAGGCGCGGTGGTAGCCCAGCCCCAGCATGCGCTCGCCCAGGTGCTCATAAAAGTGCCGGAAATTGCCCGGCCCAATGGTAGGGTCGAAAAAGAACAGCGCGCCCTGGCGGCCGCTTTCCTGCACCAGTTGCACCCGCAGGCCGCGGGTGCCCGCCGCCCCGCCCTTGCGCAGGTGGTAGGCCTTGAAGTACGGTCCCAGCCAGTTCAGAAACACGCGCTGCTCGACCCAGCGGGCGTGCCGCCGTGCCTGGGCCGGCGACAGAACCACGGCGTGCCACCGGGCCGGCGCGGCCGCCTTGGCGCTGAACAACTGTTGAATGAAATCGAACAAAACGTGGAAAGTTATTGGAGTCGAAACACTGGCTTGGGCAAATAGTTTGTGAGGCCGCCGCGCGGCAAGCCGCCGTTTTGGCTCAGCAGCAGGGCGCTTGTGCCGCCGGCGGGCCACAAGCAAAAGCCGGCATCCCAGAGGGAAACCGGCCTTGCTTTGGCGGCGCTGAAAAAGGGCGCTGCCGGGCGCGCGGAATTACTTAACCCGGCTCCAGGTCTGCGACTTGCCGATGAGCGAGAAACCGATGTAGCCCTTCACTTCCATGGTGTTGGCGTTTTCCATCTTCATGTAGCAGGAGTAGGTTTTGCCGCTTTCCGGGTCGTAGATTTTGCCATCGTCCCACTTGTTGTCATCGTCGTACTTAAAGCCCTGCATGAACACCAGGCCCAGGCGGGGGCGGCTGCGGAGCTTGACGTCCGGGTTTTGCGAGTCGGTTTTGGGCTTGCCGGTGGCCGGGTCGTTGGGCACGGTCAGGGTCACGATTTTACCGCACAGTTTGTCGCCGCATTTGTAGATTTCAAACGTGGCCTTCTTCTCCGCGTTCGTCCAGACCCCGAGCGGGGTCATGGTTTGGGCGGAAGCCATGCGGGCAACGCCCAGCACGAGGGCAACGAGTAAGAGCAAGGTTTTTTTCATTTCTAAATAGAGTAAAGAGGTGGGTTTGACGGGAAAAGGTAAGGGAAAATATTCAGAGGAAGCCGCATTGGCCCACTGGGGCGGGATAGGCAAGTTTACGGCCAATTTTGGGGCATACGGCCAGCCGGGCGTTTTGACGACGGCCGCCGCAAAAAAAATACGGCTGTAAATCAACGCGCAAGCCACAAAACGGGCCGGTGGCCCCGAAATTATGGCCGCAAATTTTGAACCTTAGCCCCTGCTATTAACTTTACCGCTTAGTAGTGAGTGCTACGCCCCCGCTCAAGCAGCCCTAAGGTGCTGGGCCGCGCGAACGGGGCTATGTCGAACGTAAAGAAAGGAGGTACAAAATGTCTAGTAGTCCCAAACAAATCCTGCCAAGCCTGTCGAATGTCGTACGCCTCACCGCAGTACGCGCCTAACAACAGCTTCGTGGGGCAGCTCCCAAGGCTGCCCACATTCGGCCAGGTCTTACTCTGAGGAGCGGACGCCGGAACTGTACCCCAGTTTCGCCGCTTGGTAAGATTTGAAGGATTAGATGCCCGGTTTGCCCAGCCGCCCTTCAGTGGGACGGCAGAGGCAGGCCGGGCATCGCTGCGTTTGGCGCCGGCCGTGGTGCGGTGGTTGGGCTAGCGTTTGCCTTCCAGAAAGGGCGCTATTTCCGGTCCTAGCCGTCGCGTGGTGCGGTGGTTGGTTAGCGGTTGCCAGTGCTTCGCTTCGGCTTAACGGGCGCCTTGTGCTTAATCGGCGCAGGTTTGACAACGGGACGTTTAAGCGCGGGCACCGGCCTCTTTTTCTTCCGGCTTTTTTTAACGGCCGCTTTCTTTTTGGCTGCCCGGTGCGTGGGGTACTTCCTGGTGGCCAGGGTCTTGGGCAGCGCCGCTGCGGGAATAGCTGCCGGGGCCACGGCTACCGGGCGGGTCGGCAGCGCGGCCACGGGCGCGGCGGCTGGTTTGGGGCGGGCCACCGCCGGTTCGCCCGGCCCCAGCACGCGCCGCACCTGCATAAAGCGCCGCTCGTAGTCCGAGTTTTCGACCTGGCTCACCTTCACGAAGGGCTCGCGCCGCGACGAGGAGGCGTGAACGAAGCGCAGCGGCACCTCGCCCCGGCCCGAAACGACGATGCCCGCGTGGCCCGGCGTGGTGCTGGCTTTGTCGGTGCCGGTGAATACCACGATGTCGCCGGGCTGGGCGTCGGCGCGGGCCACGGGCCGGCCCACGTCGATGAGCAGGGCCGTGGAATGCGGCACGGCCACGTTGAAATGGGCAAACGTGAACATGATGAAGCCCGAGCAGTCGAAGCCCGTGAGGGGGGAAGTGCCGGCGTACACGTAGGGCGTGCCCCGCTGGGCCAGGCCAAAGGCCACGACGCTATCGGCGCGGGCGGCCAGGCCGGGCGGCGTTGGAGCGTTGCGCAGCGCCGCGAAGGAAGCCGTGCCCGCCGCGGGCCGCGCGGCCGGGCTGGCCGTAGCGCGGAGGGCCGTGGCCGTGGGAGCAACCGCCCGGTGCTTCAGGCGCGGCAGCACCACCAGCATGGCCGCGATTAGTCCCACAAAAACCAGCCACACGAAGCGCATAAAGAAAATTGGTTGCGATGCCGGCGCCCAAGGTAAGTGCCGCGTAAGCCCCTAACGGCCCGGCCAGCTGCTGGGTTGGAGGGAGTCTCGGGGGCTTACTTTGCGTTCCCAGTTCCTATCACAACCATATCCATGCTCGTAAAGTCAAAGTTATTAGTTTGCCACGTCGCCGCGACGCTGCTGCTGGCCAGCGGGTTGACGGCCGGTGCCGCGCCCGTCGCGGCCGTGCCCACCCTTCGCTACACGCTGGCCATGCCGGCGCCCCAATCCCATTATTTCGAGGTGCAAATGGACCTCGGCGGCTTTGTGGCCGACTACACCGACGTGAAAATGCCGGTGTGGGCGCCCGGCTCGTACCTGGTGCGCGAATACGCCAGGAACGTGGAAGGCTTCGAGGCGCGCACGGCGGCGGGCGCGGTCCTGGCCGTTGAGAAAATCAACAAAAACACCTGGCGGGTACGCCACCCCAAACAGGCGGGTTTTCGGGTCCGCTACCGGGTGTATGCGTTTGAGCTGAGCGTGCGCACGTCGTTTATCGACGCCGACCACGGCTACCTCAACGGCAGCAGCGCGTTTATGTACCCGGCCGATAACAAGCTGTTGGGCAGCACCGTGGTGGTGCAGCCGGCCGCCGGCTGGGCGCAGGTAAGCACGGCCTTGCGCCCGGCCCCCGGCAAATTCACCTACAAAGCGGCCAGCTACGACGAGCTGGCCGATTCGCCCATCGAAATCGGCAACCAGAAAATCCTGGAATTCACCGCCAACGGCACGCCGCACCAGGTGGCCATGTACGGCACCTACGTCGCCGACGAAGCCAAACTAGTGGCGGATATGAAAAAAGTGTGCGAGGAAGCGCACCGCGTGGTGGGCCAGAATCCGCTCGACCACTACCTGTTCATCGTGCACAACCTGGAGCGCGGCGGCGGCGGGCTGGAACACCTCTACTCCACGACCCTGGAAGTGGGCCGCACCGCGTACGCCACGGAGGCCGGGTATAAGTCGTTTCTGGGCCTGGTGGCGCACGAATATTTTCACCTCTGGAACGTGAAGCGCATCCGCCCGGTGGCGCTGGGGCCGTTCGACTACGACCACGAAAACTACACGCACGTGCTCTGGGTGAGCGAGGGCATGACCGAGTACTACTCCAAGCAAATCAATGAGCGGGCCGGGGTGATTTCGCGCGAGGAGTACCTGGGCAAGCTCGGCAACGCCATCACCACGGTCGAAAACACGCCCGGCAACCGCGTGCAGTCGGCCGCCGACGCCAGCTTCGACGCCTGGATTAAGTACTACCGCCCCAACGAAAACGCCTACAACACCCAAATCAGCTACTACGACAAGGGCGACCTCATCGGCACTTACCTCGACCTGAGCATTGCCGAAGCCACCAAAGGCGAAAAACACCTCGACGACGTGTTTCGGCTGCTCTACGACACGTATTACAAGAAGGCCGGCCGGGGCTTCACCGACCAGGAATTTCAGGATGCCGTGGCTACGGTGGCCGGCCGCCGCTACGATGCATTCTTCCAGAATTGCGTGTACGGCACCAAAACCATCGACTACGCCACCGCCCTCGGCTATGCCGGCCTGGCCCTGACGACCGCGCCGCTCAGTGCCGACGGCACGCTGGGCGCCAACTTCTCCAACCGCACCGGCAAGCTGCTGGTGGCCAGCGTGGTGCGCGACGGCGCCGCCTGGAACACCGGCCTGAGCGCGACCGACGAGGTGCTGTTCATCAACGGGGCGGTGCCCAGCGACGAAACCGTGAAAGCCCTGCTGAGCGGCCCCGTGGGCACCGAAGTGAAGCTGCAAGTGCGCCGCGACGGCCTCACCCGCGACCTGACCCTGAAAATGCTGCCGAACCCCGACCAGAAATTCCAGATTCAGCCCCTGCCCAACCCCACGGCGGCCCAGCAGCGGGTGCTGGCCAGGTGGCTGGGGGCGGGGAAGTAGGCGGCGCGCCTAGCCAGATAGGCCAGGCATTTGTCATTCCGACGCCGGAGGAATCTGGGTATAATACGGCCACGACGGCGCTCAAATACCTCCGGCGTCGGAATGGCAAGGCCCTATTACATTGCGAGCTATTTCGAAACATGGGCCGGAAATCGGCTCTAAAACAGGACCCTTTTGTCGAAATCGCTGCGGGTTCTTAACGCCACAACGCGCAGCATCGGGCGCGGCCTCGGCCACCACCAGATGCTGCGCGTAGCGAGCAAGGGCAATTCAAAATGAATGCTTTCGGGCCTCAGCTGGGCCTCAGCGGATGCGCTTGAGCGCCACTTCGCGCATGGGCGCAATCACCATCGGCACCTTTTCCACCTTCACCGACGACGTGTCGAGGCCAAAGTACTGGTCTTCGGAGGCGATGAACTGGCGGATGTAGAAGTAGGCCTGCATCACCAGCTTTTCCTGGGTCGGGAAGTCGTTTTCGATGCTGAGGAATTTTTCCAGCACCACGAAGCGGAAATCGCCGGTGACGTGCTGCTTGTTCAGCGACTCGTAGCGCGAGGTAATGTCCACTTCCTTGTTGCGCACCAGGTCCTCAATCACCTTGCGGAAATACAGGTTGATGCGCTGCTGCACCCGAAAACCCAGCCGGAAATTGATGCGAAATACGTCGTCTTTGGCTACTTCGGTCACTTTGTACTCCATCGTGTAGGGCTCGTCGGTGGTGTCGACGTGGATAAACCAGTAGATGTCCGCCCGCTTGGGCCGCTTCTGGAAGATGGAATAAATGATTTTCTGCTCGATTTCCGTGTTGCGCTCGGCCGACGTCAGAAACACCAGGTGAGTGGAGTATTTCGGAATCGAGTCGTCGTCGCTGAGCTGTTTCAGGGCATCGACGTAGGGCTCCAGGCGCACGAACTCGGTGAGGCGGCGCTTGATGTAGAAGGCCTTCAGCCACACGTACATCACGCCCATGAGCGTGGCGCCGATGGCCAGCGACACCCAGCCGCCGTTCGGAAATTTGCGCATGTTGGCAATCAGAAAGGCGCCCTCGATGATGCCGTACAGGGTGGCAAAGCCGATGACCAGCGGCAAGGCCACTTTTTTGGCCCGCAGCCACACCGTGAGCAAGATGGTCGTCATCAGCATGGTAAGCGTGATGGCCAGGCCGTAGGCCGCTTCCATATTCGTCGACTCGCGGAAGTACAGCACCACCCCGATGCAGCCCAGCAGCAGCAGCCGGTTCATGCTCGGCACGAAAAGCTGGCCTTTCACGTCGGTGGGGTAGTTGAGCTTCACCTTGGGCCACATGTTGAGGCGAATGGCCTCGGCCACCAGCGTAAACGAGCCGGTAATCAGGGCCTGCGAGGCAATGATGGCCGCGATGGTGGCAATGCCGATGCCGATGAGCAGGAACCACTGCGGCATGAGGGCATAAAACGGGTTGCGGCCGTTGAGCTTCTCGCCCAAATGGCCCAGCAGCCAGGCGCCCTGGCCCAGGTAGTTGAGCAGCAGCGCGCTCTTCACAAAAGTCCAGCTGATGCGGATGTTGCCCTTGCCGCAGTGCCCCAGGTCCGAGTACAGCGCCTCGGCCCCGGTAGTGCACAGAAAAACCGACCCCAGCAGCCAGAAGCCGCTCGGGTAGCGCACCAGCAAGTCGTAGGCGTAATAAGGGTTAAACGCCTTCAGAATGACGGGGTTCTGGATAATCCAGCTGGCGCCGAGCACGCCCAGCATGGTAAACCACAGCAGCATAATCGGCCCGAACGCCTTGCCCACAATCTGGGTGCCAAAGCTTTGGAGCAAGAACAGCCCCGCGATGATGCCGATGACGATGTACACGATGACGCCCTGCGTAAGGTGCGGGTACACCGCTTTCAGGCCCTCGATGGCCGACGACACCGAAATCGGCGGCGTAATCACGCCGTCGGCCAGCAGGGCCGAGCCGCCGATGATGGCCACGGCCGAGAGCCAGGCCCCGCGCCGCCGCACCAGGGCGTAAAGCGAAAAAATCCCGCCTTCCCCGTTGTTGTCGGCGTTGAGGGTGAGCAGCACGTACTTGACCGTGGTTTGCAGCGTGAGCGTCCAAATCACGCAGGAAATGCCGCCGAGCACCAAATGCGCATCAATCATGTCGGGCACCGTGGCGCCTTTGAGGATGGACGACATCACGTAGAGCGGCGAGGTGCCGATGTCGCCGTAAATAATGCCGAGGGCAATCAGCAGTCCCGCCCCGGAAATGGCGGTGTGCGAATGTTTGGAATCCATGCGGTGGGGTAAAATAATTTTCGGCAGCAGAAGGGCTACAAGTGAGTTACAGGGCGCGAAGGTAGCAGCCAGGCCACCGGAATGCGCTTACGGCAACGGCCCGGAAAAGTAGCGCTAGTTAGCAGCCAGCGGGTTGTTATTTGAATCCGTACCGGTTTCGGCGGCCGCCTGGGCGGCAAAGGCCGCAGCGCGGATGGCTTCGTCGGCGGCGGCCAGCAGCGCGGCGGCTTCGCGGGCGGCGCGGTCGTGCACGCGGTAGCTGCGGCGGTTCGCCTCGGCGGCGAGGCGCTGCCAGGGCAAGGTGTCGCCGGGCAACGAGAAATTGACCATTTCGCGGCCCAGCCGGTGCAGGCGCAGGCGGTTGGTGCCGCGGTGCCCGTAGGCCAGCAGCAAGCCCGTGAGCGCCATGCCGGCCATCGCCGGGCCGGTGCGCAGCCAGTTTTGCAGAAAGGCAATCATCACCGCCGCCAGGCCCAGCCCGCCCAGCAGGTACCACAACAGCCACCGCACCGGGGTGAGCTCGGCCCGCTCCAGCTCCAGCAGCAAAAACGACCGGCCGCGCACGACCAGCGACGTATCCGTGAGCACGACCCGGCCGTCGGGGCTGCGCAGGGGCGGGGGTATTTCGGGTCCTGCTTCGGCGGCGGCTGCGGCCCCCTCGGCGGCGTCGGTCAGCAAAGCGGCCCCGGAATTTTGTTCCGGGGCCACGGGTGCATTTTCAGCGGAGGGCTGGGCTTCGGGGTCGTTCATTTGCTCAGCAACAGCCGGGTTAGTCGTCGTGGGCCGCGCCCAAACGGGCGCGGCCGGGCGCGTCGTGGTCGGGCCGTCGTCGGATGGTTCCGCCACGCCGGCCCTTAGTTGTTGACCTTCAGCAGCTCCACGTCGAAGATGAGGGCGGTATCGCCCGGAATGTCGCGGCCCGCGCCGCGCTTGCCATAGGCCAGGTCGGCCGGAATGTAGAGGCGGTATTTCGAGCCCTCGCCCATCAGTTGCAGCGCCTCGGTCCAGCCGGCAATCACGCCGTTGACCGGGAAGGTGGCGGGCTGGCCGCGCTGGTAGCTGCTGTCGAACACGGTGCCGTCAATCAAGGTGCCGTGGTAGTGCGTCGTCACCGACGAGCCCAGCGAAGGCTTTTTGCCCGCGCCTTCGGTCAGCACTTCGTATTGCAGGCCGCTGGGCAGGGTGGTGACGCCCGCTTTGGCGGCGTTTTGGGCGAGGAAGGCTTCGCCTTCGGCTTTGTTGTTGTTCACGGCGTTGGGGTCTTGGTTGGTGGTGGTCTCGTCGTCGGCGCCGCCCATTTGCTCCTGCAGTTGCTGCATGGCGGCCTGCATTTGTTCCTGCGTCAGGCGGCTGGGCTGGCCCGCAAGGCCTTCTTTCAGGGCGCCGGCCAGGGTATCAACGTCCAGGTCGAGGCCCTGCTGGGCAAAGTTGCGGGCCAGGTCGCGGCCAATGATGTAGCTCACCTGAGCTTGGTGGGAATCGAGGTTCATAAAACCAGTGGGAAGGGTAGGGCGGCCGGGGCTGATTGAAAAAGCCCGGCCGCCGGTGGAAAAATAGCTCAACGGGTTACGCCGTTGCCGGGGCAAAGTTCCAAAAGCCGCGCCGAACCGCCGCATCGGTCGCAATGGCCGGCGCCAAAACCAAAAAAGCCCGGCTGGTGGCCGGGCCTTCGCACTAAATAAGCGGGCTGCAATGCTGCGGAGCGATGAACCAACGGCTAGCAGTAGTGGTGCTGGTCGTCGTCGCCGTGGAAGAAAAAGGTCAGGTCCAGGCCGGCCAGTTTGGCAGCCAGGTAGCTCACGCCGCCCAGCAGCAGCAACGAGGAAAACGAAAATGCGGTGGTCTTTTTCATAAATATGCGCGAAACAGCCTTAGTAATAATTCCGGGGCAAAGATACGACGGCCGGCCGAATATGTTAGGCATGCAGCATAAAATAACCTAAGCGTAAAGACAAAATCGCTGCCGCGGCACCAAATACCGAAAATAGTGAATATATTTCCCCCAAATCATTCACCTTCTTCTGCATCATGGAGCTACGCATCGAACACCTTTCCAAAACCTACGGCAACGGCGTGCGCGCCCTGCGCGACGTGTCGCTCACCATCCCCAGCGGCATGTTTGGCCTGCTGGGCCCCAACGGCGCCGGCAAAAGCTCGCTCATGCGCACCATTGCCACCCTCCAGGAGCCCGACGCCGGCACCATCACGCTCGGCGACATCAACGTGCTGACCCAAAAAGACGCCGTGCGCCGCGTGCTGGGCTACCTGCCGCAGGAGTTCGGCCTCTACCCCAGCATTTCGGCCGAGGTGCTGCTCGACCATTTTGCGGCCCTCAAAGGCCTGCGCGACGCGCCCGAGCGCAAGCTGGCCGTCGAAGGCCTCCTGCACCAGACCAACCTGTGGGCCGCCCGCAAGAAAAACCTGGGCGGCTACTCGGGCGGCATGCGCCAGCGCTTCGGCATCGCCGTGGCGCTGCTCGGCTCGCCCCAGCTCATCATCGTCGACGAGCCCACGGCCGGCCTCGACCCCACCGAGCGCAACCGCTTCCTGGATTTGCTCTCCGAAATCGGCGAGAACGTGGTGGTCATCCTCAGCACGCACATCGTGGAAGACGTGACCGAGCTGTGCCCCAACATGGCCATCATCGCCGGGGGCGAAGTGGTGGCCACCGGCTCGCCCAACGACGTGATTGGCGAAATCAGCGGCAAGGTGTACCGCACCAAAACCGAGAAAAGCGCCCTGGCCGCCCTGCGCGCCGAGCACGAAGTCATCTCCTCGAAGCTGGTGGCCGGGCACCCGGTGGTGCGCGTGTTCTCCGAGCAGCCGCTGAACGGCGGCGTGTTCTCGCCCGCCGAGGCCACGCTGGAAGACGTGTATTTCCACCGCCTGGCGCGGCGGGAAAAGGCGGGAATTACCGCTTAAATCGTCTGTCATGTCGAGCGCAGCCGAGACCTCTCGCGGGCAGTAGCAACCCATTCGATTGAGTTACTGCTGCCCGCGAGAGGTCTCGGCTGCGCTCGACATGACGTTCACATTCCAGCCTTAAAACTCCTGATTTATGTTTCGGAACGTCTTCACGTTTGAGCTGCGCTTCCGCTTGCGGCAGCCCAGCACGTACATCTACTTTGGCATTCTGTTCGCCATTGCTTTCCTGTTCATCTCGGTGCAGGAAACGTTTTTCGGGCCCAGCACGGGCGGCAAGGTGTTTAAAAACGCCCCCGATACCATCGCCAACTTCATGCTGGGCGGCTCGATGCTGGCCATGTTCATCACGGCGGCGGTGATGGGCACGCCCATCTACCGCGACGACAAAGACGGCATCGCGCCGCTCTTTTACACCACGCCGCTGGGCAAGTGGAGCTACCTGGGCGGGCGCTTTGCGGCGTCCATGCTCGTGACCTGGTTCATCATGAGCGGCCTGCTGGCGGGCTGCATGCTGGGCTCGGTGATGCCCTGGCTCGACCCCGCCAAATACGGCCCTTTTCGGCTCGAAGCCTTCGTGCAGCCGCTGCTGTGCTTCGCGTTTACGAATGCGTTTTTCGCCGGCTGCGTGTTTTTCGCGGCCTATAATTTCACCCGCAACTCGCTCGTGATTTACCTGGGCGGCATCGTGCTGTTCGTGCTCTACAACATCGCCGGGGTGCTGGGCAACCGCGTGGCCGACGAGCACCTGGCCGGTCTCATCGACCCGTTTGGGCTCGATACCCGCGCCATCGTCACCAAGTACTGGACCATCGCCGAGCGCAACACCCTGCTGATTCCCTTCCGGGGCGACTTTATGTGGAACCGCCTGCTCTGGGGCGGCATCGGGCTGGCGCTGCTGCTGCTCTCGTGCGCCGTGTTCCGCATGGGCGCGCCGGCCGGCGGCAAGCCCGCCCGCCTCGTGCCCGAAGCCGACCGCAGCCGGGCCACTGCCGTCATCCGCCGCTCGCCGCAGACGTTTGGCGCGGGCACCAGCTGGTGGCAGTGGGCGCAGCTCACGCGGGTGCAGTTCCTGAACGTGGTGCGCTCCTGGCCGTTCCGGGCGCTGGCCTTGCTGGGCATGGTGTTCGTCATGTTCGGCGCCTATTACCAGTGGAAAAACGACGGCGCCAGCTACCCCGTCACCTACCAGGTGCTGAGCATGGTGAACAACAACTTTGGCCTGTTCTTCCTGATAATCATCACCGTATACTCGGGCGAGCTGGTGTGGCGCGAGCGGGAGCTGAAATTGCAGCAGGTGTTCGACGCGCTGCCGCTGCCCAACTGGGTGTCGTTCGTGAGCAAGCTGGCGGCGCTGTTTTTGGCCCAGCTCGTGCTCTACGGCATGTTGGTGGTCACGGGCATCATCATTCAGGCCTACAAAGGGTTTGGCAACATCGAGCCGGCCGTGTACGCCAAGGATTTCCTGCTGCAAGCGCCCAACCTGTTGCAGCTCTGCGTGCTCACGCTGGCCGTGCAAACCATCGTCAACAACAAGTACGTGGGCTACACGGTGATGATTCTGTTCTACATCGTCGTGTTCATCGCGCCCGACGCGCTGGGGCTGCACCACGTGCTGCTCAAGTACGACGGCACCATCCCCAGCACCTACTCCGACATGAACGGCTACGGCCATTTCGTGGCCCCGCTGTTTTGGATAAACCTCTATTACATGGCCTGGGCGCTGCTGCTGGCCGTGGCCAGCAACCTGCTGTGGGTGCGCGGGGCCGAAACCAGCGTGCGCCACCGCGGCCGGCTGCTGGCCCAGCGCCTGGTGCCGGCCGCCCGCTGGGGCGCCGTGGGCGCGGCCGCCGCCGTGCTGCTCACGGCTGGCTACGTCTACTACAACACCAACCGCCTCAACGAGTACCTCACGCCCCGCGGCATCGAGGCCCAGAAAGCGGCCTGGGAGAAAAAATACAAGCCCTTGGAGCGGGTGCCGCAGCCCAAAATCGTGGCCACCACGCTCAACGTGGACCTGTTTCCCACGGCCGCGCCCCGCCGCTACCGCATGCGGGGCGCCCTCACGCTGCGCAACCGCAACGCCCGCCCGCTCGACACGCTCATCGTGGACTACGACCGCAGCCCGGCCGTGACCACGCGGCTCACCCTGAGCCGGCCCGGCAAAATCTTGTTCGACGACAAGTTCAACGGCCTGCGCCTCTACCGCCTGGCCCAGCCGCTGGCCCCCGGCGACTCGCTGACGCTGGCCGTGGACGTGGCGTACGCGGCGCGCGGCTTCAGCAGCCGGCCCCAGGACGCGGGCGTGTTCAGCTGGGCCACCATCACGCCCGAAGACCGCCTCACCGCCAACGGCACGTTCCTCGACGGCACGGGCGTCAGCCTGGGCTATAACCCCGGCAACGAGCTGGAAGAAGACGACGTGCGCCAGCGCAACGGCCTCAAAGAAAAAGAGCGCACGCCCCGCCTGCACGACGCCAAAGCCCTGATGGAGTGCGGCTTCACCCCCGACGCCGACTACGCCCGCTTCGAGGCCACCGTGAGCACCGACCCCGACCAGACGGCCATCGCGCCCGGCTACCTGCAAAAGGAATGGGTGCAAAACGGCCGCCGCTACTTCCACTACAAGATGGACGCGCCGATGATGAACTTCTACGCCATCCTCTCGGCCCGCTACCAGGTGCACCACGACGAATGGCGCGACGCCGCCACCGGCCAAAAGGTCAACATCGACATCTACCACGACCCCAAGCACCCCTACAACGTGGCCCGCATGACCGAGGCCCTCAAAAAAGGCCTCACCTACTACACCAAGGCGTTCGGGCCCTACCAGTACCGGCAGGTGCGCATCCTGGAATTTCCGCGCTACAAGGACTTCGCCCAGAGCTTCCCCAACACGGTGCCGTTTTCGGAAGGAGCGGGCTTCATCACCGATTTGCGCGACAAAAAGAAGCTCGACAACGTGTTTTTCATCACCAACCACGAGCTGGGCCACCAGTGGTGGGGCCACCAGGTGGTGGGCGGCAACGTGCAGGGCTCGGCCATGCTCAGCGAGTCGTTGGCCGAATACTCGGCCCTGATGACCTGCAAGCACGAATTCACGCCCGCCCAGATGCAGCGCTTCATGCGCCGCGAGCTCGACAACTACCTGCGCGGCCGCCGCGCCGAACGCAAGAAAGAAGTGCCCCTGATGCTGGTCGAAAACCAGCCCTACATCCACTACAACAAGGGCGGCATGGTGTTCTACGCCTTGCAGGACTACCTGGGCGAAGACAAGCTCAACGCCGCCATCAAAGCCTTCCTGGCCAAAACCCGCTACCAAACCCGGCCCTACACCAGCACCGCCGAGTTTCTCGCCTACCTCAGGCAGGCCACGCCCGACTCAATGCAGTACGTGCTGCACGACATGTTCGAAACCATCACGCTGTTTGAAAACCGCCTCAGCGCCGCCACCTACGCCCGGCGCCCCGACGGCCGCTACGACGTGCGCCTCACCCTGGAAGCCGCCAAAATGCGCGCCGACAGCCTCGGCAACGAAACCCCCGTCAAGCTCGGCGACTGGGTAGACGTGGGCATTTTTGGGCCCGATAAAATGCCCGACACCGAAGTGTACGACGCCAGCGGCGACGCCCTGCTGCTGCGCAAAGTCCGCCTCACCCGCCCCCAAACCGTCCTCACCTTCGTCGTGGACCAGCAGCCCGCCAAAGCCGGCCTCGACCCGTACCACAAGCTCATCGACCGGCATTACCAAGACAACGTGCTGGCCGTGGAGCAAGGCAAAGCCGGAGAAAAAGCCGTAGCGAAGCGATAGATAACGGTCATGTCGAGCGCAGCCGAGACATCTCGCGGGCAGCAGTAACTCAATCGAATGGGTTGCTACTGCCCGCGAGAGGTCTCGGCTGCGCCCGACACGACGGTCGCTTTTATTGCTCCCTCTCTGCCTCCACAACCCCGAAATCCGTCACTTCCCGCACCGCGCCCGGCACCAAATCACCCAGCCAGATTGCGCCCACCCGCACCCGCACCAGCCGCAGCGTCGGAAAGCCCACAGCCGCCGTCATCTTCCTGATTTGGCGGTATTTCCCTTCGGTGAGGGTGATGGCCACCCAGCTCGTGGGCCCGTGCCGGTCGTCGCGGATTTTGCGGGTGCGGGGCGCGAACGCCGGGGCGGGGTCGAGCCGCCGCGCCGCGCAGGGGCCGGTCAGGTACCGCACGTTGTGAATCCCGATTTCGACCCCGGTTCGCAGCTGCGCGAGGGCCGCCTCGTCAATCAGCCCATCAACCTGGGCATAGTATTCCTTCTCCACCCGCTGGCTGCGCACCAGCTCGCTCATGCGGCCGTCGGTGGTGAGCAGCAGCAGGCCTTCGCTGTCCTCGTCGAGCCGGCCAATGGCCATGGTTTCGGCCGGAAAATCGTGAAACCCGCCCAGCTTTTTCTTCTTGGCTTCGCCCACAAACTGGCTGAGGTAGCCGTAGGGCTTGTGAATGAGAAAGTGGCGATGGAGCATATCGAAAAAAAGAAAAGAAGGCGCCGAAGCGCATCGGGTGCTGGTTTTTGGGCCTATTTCCGGTCCTGGCCGCGCTGCTGCTCGGCCCTGATTTTTTCGGCCACCTCCACCATCGGGGCCACCCAAATGTCTTTTTCGTGCGCCTTGAGGTAGCGCAGCAGCTGGCGGTGCGCCGGCAGGCCCACGTTGATGGCGTGGCCCCCGCCCACGCCGTGAAACACAAAAACCAGCAGCGTGTGCGACTGCTGGGCCCGCTGCACCAGGTCAATCAGGTACTGCCCCGGCTGGCCGTCGATGGCGTAGCAGTCGATGTTGTCGAGCTGTACCTGCGCGGGCCCCTGCAACCCCTCGCTCACGCCCCGGGCCGCCACGAAATCGTTCTTCACCAAATCAAAGTACTTAACCCCGCCAATTCGCAGGTCGCCGCACGGGTAGGCAAACGTGCGGGCACTCTTCCCATCAATGGCACGCAGCAAGGCATTGTTGGCCCTGATTTCGTCCGCGGCCCGCCCCACGGTGTAGCGGCTCAGGTCGTGGTCGGGGCCGACCCAGCTGCGGTTGGGCAAGCGGCCGTCGCACGGGTGAAACAGCGTGTGGTTGCCCAGCTCGTGCCCGTGTTGGGCCGCCCGCCGCCACTCGTCCAGCCGGCGCGCCACCACCGGCGACGACCCAATCAGGTAAAACGTGCCCCGCAGCTGCACCGAATCCAGCGCCGGCAGCACGTTGTCGAGGTCCACGTCGATGGCGTCGTCGTAGGTCAGCACCACGGCGCACTGCTTGTTGTTCCACACCGTGCCCGTGCCTTGGGCCTGGGCCACCGGGCCACCGGCGCACAGCAGCGCCAGCGCCAGCAGTTTGAGCGGGGATATTTTGGGCATCGGAATGCTGGTTTGAAGGGGATTTAGGCGCATGGCTGAGGAACGAAGCCGCAAGTTTAGCACCGCGGCCGCCAAGCTCGCGGCACCGCCCCGGCGCGCAGGGCCGCGTCGTCACTTCAGCACCTCCACTTCCACGCGCCGGTTGCGGGCGTCGGGCGAGGCGTAGAGCGGGCGCGTGTCGCCGTAGCCAACGGTGCCGATGCGCTCGGCCGCGACGCCGGCCTTCACCAGAGAAGCCTTCACCGCCTCGGCCCGCTGCTCCGAAAGCACCTGGTTTTTATCGGGCTCGCCCACCCGGTCGGCGTGGCCCGCCACCCGCACCCGCACCGTCGGCCGGGCCTTCAGCTCGGCGGCCAGCTGGTCGAGGGCCGGGCTCGCTTCCGGCAGCAGCTCCGGCCGGCCCACCCGAAACAGCACCGTGGGCAGCACCACCGGCCCGGCCGAAAGCAGGGGAATGGCCGCCGCGGCCGGCCGTACGGTATCCCTGGGCGCGGGCACCGGCACCCCCGGCGCCGGCCGTGCCGGCGGCGCGGCCCCCGCCACTTTAATGGTAATGGGCACCACCGCGCCCTGGCTGGTGGGGTAATAGCCCTGCGTGAGGTAAAAAGTGGTAGTGGCCGCGAGCCTGGTGCGGTAGGCATTGCCCGTGGCCACGGGTTTTTTCAGGTCCGCGTCGGCGTACCAGAGCACGTTGCGGCCCGACACGCGCACCGTGCTTTCGCTGCCGGCTGCTACCGTAGCGGCCGATTTCAGCCTGATGCGGTACAGCGTGAACGTGCCCACGTCGCAGCTGCCCACCGGGCGGTAGGTGGCGTGGCCGGTCAGCTTTTCCGCCGCCGCGTCGTAGCTGAACGCGATGGCCCCGTCGCACCAGTAGCTAAACTGCGTCCGCCCGGTCTCCTCCAGCTTCCGAACGTGTTCCAGCTGCAAGCCGCCGGCCGTGCGCGTCCCCTGCATCTGAAAAGTGACCGAAATGCCCGGCTGCCCGCCCAGCTCCTGGTAAAGCACGCCCAATACGTCTTTGCCCTTGCCGGCCTGCACCCGCAGCACCGCCGGCCAGTAGCCCTTCGCGCCCGTTTCGCTCTCCACGCCCTGCCACACGCCCGACAAGGATTGGGCCTGCCCCGGCCCCGCCAGCAACAGCGCCCCGATGCCATACCAAAAGCTGCGTTTCATGAAGCCAAAAGTAATGACCCGCCGGATAAACGCCATCCTGCCACCGGGCGCCAAATCGCCTGTCATGCTCATCTGGCGTCCCGAAAGAAGCATCCTAAAGCAGTTCTCAGAACAGTGTACCGGCCGTCTGGCTCCCCTCTCCTGGGGCTTCGCGCTTCAAGCGAACCGGGGCCGGGGGTGAGGTTCCCCTGGCCGGTTCCCCTGGCCGCGCCGCGTGCACGAACCAGAGAACCGCTCTAAACCCACGTTGCGGCCCCATAGTCAAGCCCCAGCGGGGCGAAATCCCGATAGTAAAAGCAGGCGTAAAGCACGGCCAAGCCCCAGCGGGGCGACACTCGTTGGGACAAATGCCGCCCCGCTGGGGCTTGACCCGTAGAGGCCCCACCGTGGGTGTAGCAAAGCGATTGGCAGGGTTTGGTATGAACCCCAAAAGAAAACCGCCCCCGCAGCTACAGCAGCTACCAGGGCGGTTTTCCTTTCAGCTGGCCGCGAAAAACGACCTCGTTGGGAACCTAAACTACACTTTCGGCAGCGCCGCTTTGGCCGACTGCGTAAAAATCTTCGGGTCATACAGCGATTTCACCGCGTCGGGCTCGTCGATGTGCAGCTTCACCTGGTCGAGCAAGTTCAGCTTCAGCTGGCGGGCCGCCCCTTTGCGAAGGGTATTTTCGGCCTTGCTGTCGCCCTGCACTTCGCCCTTGCTTGCGCCCTGGGTGTGGCGCGCCGCCAGATAATCCTGCTTGAGCTGGGCGGCGTGGGCCGCCAAATCCTTGCCCAGGTCCGCTTTATAAGTGGCGGTGAGGCCGGCCACGCGCTCCAGCAGCGTGGGCAGCGCCAGCAGGGTAGCGCCGCTGTACTCTTTGCGCCCCTTGGGCAGAAACAGCGTGAGCGCCGCCGGGTCCGGCTTTTGGCGCCCAAACACGTAGGCCACGTCCACGAGCAGCTCGTCCTTGGCAAACCGCTTGAACTCGGCCAGCAGCTTTTCCACCGCGTCGGTGTTGCCCAAGCGTTCGCCCAGGTTCGCGTCCTGGGTACCCAAAAAGGCGGCGTAAGCGTCGCGGTGCGGTTGCAGCCCGTCAATCATGGCCGTGTACTGGCCGGCCTGGTTCTGGCCCGTCATGCGGGCCAGGTTGCCATCCATGAGGCCGAGGAAGTCCTCACGGGCCATTTTCTTGTTGTAGAAAGGGTTTTTAAGAATGGGTAAAAACACGGCAGTAGGAAATTAAGTGAATACCCCGGCCAAGGTAGCGGAAGGTTTCGGCTTGGCCCGCACCGCTGGCCATTCCGTCCCCGCTGCCCGCCCTTGCCCCCGAAAGATGGCTCTCCCAACGCCAGGAGCATCAGGTTTCGGACGTAAGCAGCCACTCCCGACGATGGGAGGGGCACCTTTCGCTTAAAACCCAACCTACCAGCGCCAGCGGCGCCCCATTACGTCCGAAACCCTGCCCACCCGAAGTTGGGAAGGCAGGGTTTCGGGCGTTGCCCTGGCGCGAGTTTAGGCGAAGCCATAACTCGTGCCCACCCTCCGGGCGAGGCTGCGCCTCGCAACAGAACGACCTACCAGAACAAACGACCAGCGCGGCAAGCAAGCGCAAACCCGTTTCAAGCGAATCGTTCCGATGCGAGGCGCAGCCTCGCCCGCAAGGCAGTCACGAGTTACGGCTTCGCCTAAACTCGCGCCAGTCACCCCAAGGCAAGTAATTTGCACCATGAGCGAGAAATACAAAATTCGGGATTCGCAACAGCTTTATTTTGTCAGTTTCGCGACCGTCAACTGGATTGACGTATTCACGCGCCGGCTCTACAACGACATTTTTGTGGACAGCCTGCGTTATTGCCAGCAGCACAAAGGCCTGGAAATTTATGCCTGGTGCCTGATGACCAACCATGCGCACCTCATCATCAGCAGCGAGGCCGACCACCTCTCCGGCATCCTGCGCGACCTGAAGCGGCACACGGCCAAAGCCCTGCTTCGCGCCATCGAGGAAAACCAGCAGGAAAGCCGCCGCGAGTGGATGCTGTGGATGTTTGAGCGGGCCGGCCAGCGCAACGCCCACAACACCAGGTACCAGTTTTGGCAGCACGGCAGCCACCCCATCGAGCTCAACACGAACGAGCTGCAACGGCAGCGCCTTCAGTACCTGCACCAAAACCCCGTGGTGGCCGGGTTTGTGGATGCACCAGAAGATTTTCTCTACAGCAGCGCCCGCAACTACGCCGCCCGCCCCGGCTTACTCGACGTCCTCTTTATCGGCTAAGTATGCCCTGGCGCGAGTTTAGGCAAAGCCGTAACTCGTGCCCACCCTTCGGGCGAGGCTGCGCCTCGCAGCAGAACGACCTACCAGAACAAGCGACCAGCGCGGCTCCGGCTTGCCGCTAGCGCGGCAGTGGAGGCACAGCCTCCCCGCCAAGGCCAGTCACGAGTTACGGCTGCGCCTAAACTCGCGCCAGTTCGGGGGTAGCGTAGGAGGGGCCGTCCTCGCCGCCCTCCACCGCCGCTGCCAAAGATTGCCGCGTCGTGCAGCAGAGCCCGGCTGGCCCGCGTGGGTGGTACCTCTTTACGCCCGAAACCCTGCCCGCCCGAAGTTGGAAAGGCAGGGTTTCGGGCATAAATTACTGGTGCCAAGTCGTACTAGAAACTTCTTAGACTAAACAAGAAGTGATACAATACGGCAAGGCCATAGGTGCCTTGAAGACCATAGTCGGCAATCTGTTTCTTTTCACCATTGGAATACTCAACTGTCAAATAAGCTGTTTGAGCGTCTGTATAATCAACAGAATATTTCTCTTTCAACCCTTTTGGGTTGATATTTCTAATTAAACTGTTGAAATAAGAAAGGTCTGATTCACTCAAGTGAAATTTGTAATTCCCCATTCTTTCAACATATTTAAGCCCTCTATAGGAAGCCGCGCCGTCTTTCCCAACAGCTAATTCAAAAACCGGACAAGTGCCAAAGCACATAGTAGTTGAGAGCTTAACCCGTTCTATTCCGGTCATTGAGGTAAGATTTGAGTAAATCATAGGTTTATTATTCACAATAAATAGCGTGTCGTGGGAAATGATATACTCAGGTCGCTTAGGCCAACTTCCATTTTCTGCTCGGGGAAGTATTATTGTCAAAAATGACATGACTACATAACTCTTTCCTGACCTTGAATAAGTAGTAAAGGACGCATGTTGAACGTCCCCGTTCGGGTTAAATCTATTGTCAATGTCAACCTTGACAATGCGTTTATTGTCGCTGGTTAACACAAAGAGTTCATCCTTTTCATTTTCACTGCCCTTCAGCACAGATGCAGAAATCAGCAAATCATTTTTGCCATCGTGGTTGAAATCTGCCCTAAGCCAATACTCATAATGCGCTGGTGATGTGACACTAGTATCTTTAATAACTGAATTGACCTCATACAGCTCCACGGATTTGTAATTATACTTGCGCTTAAGATAATTCTGGATACTGGTCTTGTTTTGTAATGTATCAATTTGAGCAAATACAGGCAAATAATGCCCAACAAGGAGCAGCGTCAGTAAAATTCTCATGAGAAGATTTTGATGCAAAAGTGCCTAAAATAAAACAGGGAGCCACCGTGTTAAGGTAACTCCCTGTCAGATGCCGCTTATTTAGCGATTACATATTCCGCCGGTACTGCCCGCCGACCTCAAACAGCGCGTTGGTAATCTGCCCCAGCGAGCAGTATTGCACCATTTTCATCAGTGCCGCGAAGCTACATCCGTTTCAGTAACAGCATTTCTAGCCGCATCCACCACCGCTTGCAGCGCCCCGAGCAGCGCCGGGAGGTCATTTAGAAAATACCGCTGCTCATCCAAAATAAACTCGTTGCCTTCGTATTTCAGAAAGCGCCACTCGATGCCCGTGGTCGAGCAGCCGTAAAGGGGTTGGGCGGGGTTGCCTTCAAATTCGTTGAGGCGGCGGGCGGCGACGAGTTGCGCAGCGCACTGCACGGTACCAAGTTCCAGGTCTTGCTTTTTGGCTTCGGCGATGCAAAATACTGGGCCGGTGACAAAGTCCTGAATGCGGCTAAACGAAAAGATAAAGTCGCATTCGCCGCGCAAACCTTGCGCCGGGTCCACGTCGAGATTCATGCCCGAATAAATGGAGAAGGAGCGTTGGTTACGTTCGCATAATTCCAGCAGCACGGGCGTCACGAGGCGCTCCGAGCGGGACTTTTCACTGTTGAAGCCAATACCCTGACCCATTTGAATGGCCTGCCGCAACCAGTCGCTGGGTTGAATGGGCACCAGATTAGGGAAAAGCGTTTCGGCCCGAAAATGCGCGCCAAACTGCTGCCGCAAATCATAGATGGTGAAATCACTGTAAGCCATAACTCAGTTGAAAAGCATCTGTTTAATCCGTTAAAATCCGTTAAATCTGCGATTACATATTGCGCCGGTACTGCCCACCCACCTCAAACAGCGCGTTGGTAATCTGCCCCAGCGAGCAGTATTTTACCGTTTCCATCAGCTCGGCAAACAGATTCCCATTCGCCACGGCAATTTGCTGGAGCTGCTTGAGGCGCGCCGGGGCCTGGTCGACGTGGCGCTGGTGCAGTAAGGCTAGAATTTGATGGAAAACTCCAGATGTCCGCCCAAGCCTTCAGAGATGATACGCTGCAAGGTGGATAGCCGCACGTCCTTCAAATCCTTTTCCAGCTTCGAGATATACGACTTGTCAGTGCCCGCCAATTCCGCCACCTGCGCTTGCGTGAGGCCCTGCGCCTGGCGGGCCTGCTGAAGCATGGCCCCGAGCTTGAATACCTCGTGGCCCGCTTCAAACTCCTCGCGCTGCTTGGTGCCTTTGGGGCCGTGCTCTTGGTCGATAAACTCGCTGAGGCTGGTGAGGTTCTTATTGGCTTTCATAGTATTCGGCTTTGATTTTGTGCGCCCGGTCCAGTTCAGACTTGGGCGTTTTCTGCGTCTTTTTGGCAAAGCCGTGGCCGATGATGACCACATTGCCTTTGTCAAAAAAGCAGAAGATGCGGAAGATATCACTGCCCACTTGCACCCTGATTTCATACAGGTCGTCGGAGCCGGTGAGGTGCTTGAAGTAGACTTCGGGAATCTGGTCCAGGTCTTCTACCACGCGCAAGGTCCACAAAATCTTCTTTTTGACCTTTTCGTTTTGGGCTTGGTAAAAGTCGCGGAAGTAATTTTTGAAGAAGAACAGGCTACGCTTTTTCGGCATAAGCCAAAGGTAAGCGGAGTAGTCCAACTAGACAACTTTGTCTTGGCCTGGTTGGTTCAAGAAGCAACTCGCGTCAGCGTGATACGACTCAAGACGATGTTGATACAATAGGTCCGCCCGCGCCCCCACCGCCGCGAAGCAGGCCGCGTCGCGCCGCGCTGGTCCGCGTGGGCGGGGCCCCTTTACGCACAACACCCTGCCTGCCCGAGGTGGGAAAGGCAGGGTGTGAGGAAATACTTAATCACTGCTCCCTGGCTTATTGAGATGTTATAGAATCATTAGCCATTGAAATTAATTTTTCGTCATGTTGAATATTTTTTCTGACAACCAGACTGGCTATTGTGAATGTATAAATTTCTTTTTGAGGAACGTAATAATTTACAAGCCCGCCGTCATAATGGCGTGTATCTATTTCAACTTTCTTTCCCAACCACAGGCGCTCACTATCCGCCAATCCCCAAATCCCTTCGCCGGGGCCATAGACTTTTTTCAGGTCTTTAACAATATTGTCAAGGTTGTTATCGCCTTTAACTGTTACGAATACACAAGACAACTTGCCTTTATAAAATGTGTAGGCAATTCTAGTAACAGGATGTCCTAAAAACTGTAGCGTATCAGACGGACGGGTATATGTAAAAGAATAGACTTCGTGAGGCACAACGTCATCTGTTACCGATTCCCATTGCTCTGAAACTAAGCCGGAAATTACACTTGAATCAGTTTCGAATCTCAAGCCTTTAAAGCTATACTCATCATCTAATGCAGGAAATGTATTAGGTGTTGAACAACCAAAAGCCGCTGCCATAACAATTGTGCATGATGCGACTTTTTTATAAATGTGCATACGAAGAATTTGCGCAATTAAAATGGAAGTAGAAACACTAACGATTGGCTTTTTGTGAGCTGCCCCTACATATTGCGCCGGTACTGCCCGCCGACCTCAAACAGCGCATTGGTAATTTGCCCGAGCGAGCAGAATTTCACCGTTTCCATCAATTCGGCAAACAGATTCCCGTTGGCCACGGCGATTTGCTGAAGCTGCTTGAGCCGCGCCGGGGCCTGGTCGGCGTTGCGCTGGTGCAGCAGGGCGAGCATGTCGATTTGGTACTGCTTTTCCTCCTCCGTGGCACGGATGACTTCGGCCGGCACCACCGTGGGCGAGCCCTTGGATGAGAGGAAGGTATTCACGCCGATGATGGGGTACTCGCCCGTGTGCTTCAGCATCTCGTAGTGCATGCTTTCCTCCTGGATTTTGCCGCGCTGGTACATGGTTTCCATGGCCCCGAGCACGCCGCCGCGCTCCGTAATGCGGTCGAATTCAAGCAGCACGGCATTTTCGACCAGGTCGGTCAACTCCTCGATGATGAAGGCGCCTTGCAGCGGGTTTTCGTTTTTGGCCAGGCCCAGCTCGCGGTTGATGATGAGCTGAATGGCCATGGCGCGGCGCACGCTTTCCTCGGTGGGCGTGGTGATGGCCTCGTCGTAGGCGTTGGTGTGCAAGGAGTTGCAGTTGTCGTAGATGGCGTAGAGCGCCTGCAACGTGGTGCGGATGTCGTTGAAGTCGATTTCCTGGGCGTGCAGGCTGCGGCCCGAGGTCTGGATGTGGTACTTCAGCATCTGGCTGCGGGCGTCGGCCCCGTACTTCAGCTTCATGGCCTTGGCCCAGATGCGGCGCGCCACCCGCCCAATCACGGCGTACTCGGGGTCGATGCCGTTGGAGAAGAAGAAGCTCAGGTTGGGCGCGAAGTCGTTGACGCTCATGCCGCGGCTCACGTAATATTCCACAAACGTGAAGCCGTTGGAGAGCGTCAGGGCCAACTGCGTAATCGGGTTGGCCCCGGCCTCGGCAATGTGATACCCGGAGATGGACACCGAATAAAAATTCCGCACCTTCTCCGTAATAAAATATTCCTGCACGTCGCCCATCAGGCGCAGGGCGAATTCGGTGCTGAAAATGCAGGTGTTCTGGGCCTGGTCTTCCTTGAGGATGTCGGCCTGCACAGTGCCGCGCACCTGCGTCAGCGTCCGGGCTTTGATGGTGGCGTACACGTCGGCCGGCAGCACCTGGTCGCCGGTCACGCCGAGCAGCGTTAGGCCGAGGCCGTCGTTGCCGGCCGGCAATTCGCCCTGGTAGCGGGGGCGGGGCTGGCCGAGGGCCCCGTAGAGGGCGTCGATTTTGGCCTCAACTTCCGCCGTCAGCTCGTGCTCCTTAATGTACAGCTCGCACTGCTGGTCGATGGCGGCGTTCATGAAAAACGCGGCCAGCGTGGCGGCGGGGCCGTTTATCGTCATCGATACTGACGTGCTGGGGTTGGCCAGGTTGAAGCCGGAATACAGCTTCTTGGCATCGTCGAGGCAGGCGATGCTCACCCCGGCGTTGCCGATTTTGCCGTAGATGTCGGGCCGCACGTCGGGGTCTTCGCCGTAGAGCGTCACCGAGTCAAACGCCGTGCTCAGGCGCTTGGCGGGCAGGCCCAAGCTCACGTAATGGAAGCGGCGGTTGGTGCGCTCGGGCCCCCCTTCGCCGGCAAACATGCGCGTGGGGTCTTCGCCCTCGCGCTTGAACGGGAACACGCCGGCCGTGTACGGGAATTCGCCGGGAAAATTCTCCTGCATGGCCCAGCGCAGGCGGTCGCCCCAGCCGGTGTAGCGCGGCACGGCAATCTTCGGGATGGCGTTGCCCGAGAGCGACTTGGTATGCGTCTGCACCCGAATTTCCTTGCCGCGCACCGCGTACACGTACTCCGGGTCGCGGTAGTTTTGGAGGGTGCGCTCCCAATTTTCGAGGATGGTTTGACTGTCGGCATCCAGCCGGCGGAGTTGGGTTTGCTTGTTTTTTTCGAACTCGCCCACCATGCTGTCGGAGCTCTTTTTCTCGTCGCGGTAGTGGCTTTCAAGCTTGGCAAAAGCGCCCGCCACTTCCGCGATTTCGGCCTGTTCGCGCACGCGCTGGTCGTAGGCGCGGTTGGTTTCGGCGATTTCGGAGAGGTAGCGCGTGCGGTGCGGCGGGATGATGTAAATCTTCTCCGAGTCCTCCACCGTGGTTGCGAGGTTCGAGGCAAACAGGGCCCCGGTTTTGGTTTCCAGCATCCGCAGCACGGCCCGGTAGAGGCGGTTCATGCCGGGGTCGTTGAACTGGGAGGCTATCGTGCCAAACACCGGCATCTCGTCCGTGGGCGTGTCCCACAAGCCGTGGTTGCGCTGGTACTGCTTGCGCACGTCGCGCAGCGCGTCGAGGGCCCCGCGCTTGTCGAATTTATTCAACGCAATGACGTCGGCGAAATCGAGCATGTCGATTTTTTCCAGCTGCGTGGCCGCGCCGTACTCGGGCGTCATCACGTAGAGGCTGGCGTCGGAGTGCTCAATAATCTCGGTGTCGGACTGGCCAATGCCGCTGGTTTCAAGGATAATCAAATCGTAGTTGGCGGCGCGCACCACGTCCACGGCGTCCTGCACGTAGCGCGAGAGCGCCAGGTTGCTCTGGCGCGTGGCCAGGCTGCGCATGTACACCCGCGGCGAGTTGATGGCGTTCATCCGAATCCGGTCGCCGAGCAGGGCCCCGCCGGTCTTGCGCTTGCTGGGGTCAACGGAGATAATGGCAATGGTCTTCTCCGGGAAGTCCATCAAAAAGCGCCGCACCAGTTCATCCACCAGCGACGACTTGCCCGCGCCGCCCGTGCCCGTAATCCCGAGAATGGGGGCCTTCGTTGTCAGTTGTTCGTTGTCAGTTGTTAGATTGTTCTCACGTCCTTTTGCTTCACTAACTGACAACTGACAACTATCAACTAACAACTGCTGGCGCACCCGCTCAAACTCCTCGGGGAAGTTTTCCGCCGCCGAAATCAAGCGGCCGATGCTGCGGGCATCCTTCTCTTTTACGTGGCTGGCCTCGCCGTTCAGGTTTTGCCCGGTGGGAAAATCCGCCTGCTCCAGTAAGTTGTTAATCATCCCTTGCAGGCCCATGGCCCGGCCGTCGTCGGGCGAGTAGATGCGCGTAATCCCGTACCCTTGCAGCTCGGCAATTTCGGTGGGCAGAATCACGCCGCCGCCGCCGCCGAAGATTTTGATGTGGCCCGCGCCGCGCTCCTTCAGCAGGTCAAACATGTACT
>CAXTCS010000019.1:0-29843 GCA_964242365.1 uncultured Hymenobacter sp.
CCGCGGATGAGCGGGTGCGTGGCCTGGGCGGGGTCGGCCAGCTCGTAGGCCGATTGTATGTACGCCGCAAATTGGCCGAGGTCCGTTTGGTAAGACACCAGCGTGTGCGGACTGTAACGTCGTTCAAAGCGCAAAAAATCAAGAAAGGCCTCCATGCCAACAGCAAAAATGCCCGGCGTTTGGGCCGGGCATCCAATGTAACATTTTTTTATTTTCTATCAACGAAAACCGCTACCGTAAGGACGCGAAAAAACCGGCTGGTTTGCTCCTTGTGGCAAACCAGCCGGTTTTTTCAGCACAAACGCAGCTCGAAGCGCGGGCTATTCGTTCGGCTGGCCGTAGGTGGCCAGCTTGTAAACAGCCTTTTGTTTCATCTTCCGTTCCGTGATGCTGGGCTTCTGGAAGAAAGTGCGGCGGCGCAGCTCTTTCAGCACGCCGGTGCGCTCAAACTTCTTTTTGAAGCGCTTCAGCGCGCGGTCAACCGATTCGTTGTCTTTGATTTGAATGATAATCATATCAGGAAATGAGGGAGATTTTCAGGAGGGGAGCCGAGTAAATCGGGCCGCAAAGATAATCACGGATTTGTCGGATTCAAACGGATTTCACGGATTTCGTAGTCGATTCATTACCAAAGCAATGCTGCGTCCATTGATAGCCGACCGCAAAACCCGTGAAATCCGTTTGAATCCGATAAATCCGTGATTTATTTGAGGAGGGAGCGGGCGATGACCAGTTTCTGGATTTCGCTGGTGCCTTCGCCGATGGTGCACAATTTGGCGTCGCGGTAGTATTTCTCGGCCGGATAGTCTTTGGTGTAGCCGTAGCCGCCAAAAATCTGCACGCCCTCGTTGGCCGTGCGCACGGCCACTTCGGAGGCGTAAAGCTTGGCCATGGCCGACTCCAGGTTCACGTTCAGGCCGCGGTCCTTCATGTCGGCGGCGCGGTAGGTGAGCAGGCTGGCGGCCTCGATTTCGGTGGCCATGTCGGCCAGCTTAAACGCGATGCCCTGGAAGCTGCTGATGGGCTGGTTGAACTGGTGGCGCTCCTTGCTGTACTGCGTGGCGGCGGCCATGGCGCCCTGGGCAATGCCCAGGCTGAGCGCCGCGATGCTGATTCGGCCGCCGTCGAGCACCTTCAGCGACTGCACGAAGCCGTCGCCCACTTTGCCGATAACATTTTCTTTGGGCACCTTGCAGTCGGTAAAAATCAGTTCCGTGGTTTCCGAAGCGCGCATGCCCAGCTTGTCTTCTTTGCGCCCGGCCGCAAAGCCCGGCGTGCCGCGCTCCACGATGAACGCCGTCATGCCGTGCGAGTCGCCCACTTCGCCGGTGCGCACGATGACCACGGCCACGTGGCCCGATTTGCCGTGGGTAATAAAGTTTTTGGCCCCGTTGATGATGTAATAATCGCCACTCTCGTCGAGCACGGCGGTCGTGCGCATATTGCCGGCATCGGAGCCGGTGTTGGGCTCGGTGAGGCCCCAGGCCCCAATCCATTCGCCGGAAGCCAGCTTGGGCAGGTATTTATGTTTTTGCTCTTCGGAGGCGTGCTGCAGAATGTGGCCGGTGCAGAGCGAGTTGTGCGCCGCCATGCTCAGGCCAATGCTGCCGTCAATCTTCGCCAGCTCGGCAATGGCCGTCACGTACTCCACATAGCCAAAACCGGCCCCGCCATACTGCTGCGGCACGAGCACGCCCATCAGGCCCAGCTCGCCCAGCTTATGAAACACGTCGATGGGAAACTCCTGGCTTTCATCCCATTTCATCATGTTGGGCTTGATGTGCTGGGCGCCAAAGTCGCGCACCATCTGCGCAATCATGGTTTGGTTTTCGGTGGCTACAACTTCCATGGAAGGGAAACTAAGGGTGGGATTGAAGGAAAAATAAGGTCGGCTATTACCACAACCATTAACCGCTGGTTTTGGGTCCGCAAAAGTACGGCTTAGCCGGTTGACAACGATTGTCGGGCCGGGCGTCGTAAAGCCCTGTTGTTGAATGGGCACGGCAAAAGCGTTACTTTTGAGGCTATTTGAGGAAAACTTGGCTTCCCGGGTTCCTTTTTTTCGTTTGACCCTGCACAATTTGGCCTTCATGCCGACATTTCTTTCCCGTCGCTTCCCGCGGCTGTGGCTGCTGGCCTTGCCGGCGGTGCTGCTTTTCTCTTCGTGCGCCACCACCCAGTATTACCACAAGCGCACGCTGTTTCGCCTCACCGACAGCCAGGGCCGGCAGCTCGACAGCACCAAGCTTCGCATCGCGGTGAACCGGACGGAACGCAATTATGTCATTCAGCCTAACGACTTTCTGGACGTGCGGGTGAACACCAACAAAGGCGAACGAATCCTGGACCCGAACGGGGAATTGCAGTTTGGCCAGCCCAGTGGCGGCCTGCCCAGCCGCGGCAGCGTGGTCGGCGGCCAGGGCGGCGGGGCCACGCGCGGCGCGGCCCCGCGCAACATTGGCCAGGGAGCCGGCAGCACTTCCTCCGGCTCAGAATTTCTGGTGCAGGCCGATGGCACCGTGGTGCTGCCGCTGGTGGGCCGGGTGCGGCTCAGCGGCCTGTCGCTGCTGCAAGCCGACAGCACGCTGGCCATTCGCTTCAACGAATATTATAAAGACGCTTTTGTAACGACCCGGGTGACCAACAACCGGGTTTTTGTGTTGGGGTCGGCGGGCGGGCAGGTTATTTCCCTCACCAACGACAACATGAACCTCTTGGAAATACTCGCTTTGTCGGGCGGTATCGACGGAGGGAACGGTGGCAATAGCTCGTTTTATCGGAACGGTGGCCGGGCCGATAACATCCGCATCATTCGGGGCGACCTGAAAAACCCCCGGGTGCAGCAAGTCGATTTGTCGACCCTCGACGGCATGCGGCGGGCCAACCTGCAGGTGGAACCGAACGATGTGATTTATATAGAGCCCATCCGGCGTCCGTTGATTGATGCGTTGGTGGATTCCGGCCCAATTATTAGCTTGACGAGTTTGTTATTAACTACTTCCTTCCTGCTCATCAACCAATTAAGGCGATAACTCCTCATCTGCTCAGCCGCGCGTAGGCAATGCTTAATGGGTCTGAATTAGCAATTCTATTGCAATGGCTATAAACGAAAATACCGAACTGGAAGAACTCATCCGCAATGCCACCGGTGGGGTATCGACTCCTCCGGCTGCCCCTTTTCCCGGCACCTCCGACGGCGATGAGGACGAAGCCCCCGGACTGGACCTTGCTACCCTCGCCCTGGTGGCGCGCCGCAGCCTGTTGTGGATGCTGCTGCTTATTACGTTGGGGCTCACATCGTCTTGGCTGTACTTGCGCTACACCAAGCCGGTTTACAAATCGGCTTCGCTGCTCAAAATTGATGAGCGGGCCGAAGCCAACGCCCTCGGCCTGGTGGGTCAGATTGCGCCCGTCACGGCGGATAAATCACTCACTAATAAAATTGCCGGGGAAGTGGAGCTGATTAAGTCGGGGATTATTTATCGCCGACTAAAAGACTCATTGGCGCTGGACGTCAACTACTACGTGCAGGGCACCGTGCTCGAAACGGAAATGTACGGCTCCTCCCCTTTTCACGTCCGGTACACCATTGCCGACCCCTCGCTTTATAATCAAAAGTTCACCCTGAAATTCACCGGCCCGCAGCGCTTCAAGCTCGAATTTGTGGGCCAGGGGCGCGCCTTGGGGGGTGAGTACAGCCTGGGGCAAGCCATTAGTCTGCCCGGTATTCAGTTGCAGATTACCGGAACGCCCGAACTTACGGAATCGGCCCTCGAAGCCGATTACCATTTCACGATACAGAACGAAAGCACGGTTAATGGCTACCTCGATAAAAACCTGGCCGTTGAAATCGTTAATCCAGACGCCAACACCATTCAGATTTCATTTACGGACTTCAACCCGGCGAAGGCCCAAGGCATTGTCAACAAGATTGATACGGTGTACTTGCAGGAAAAACTAGCCCGCAAATCGGAATCGACGGCGTTGCAGCTCCGGTTTCTCGACCAGCAGCTCAGCGAAAACCAACGCAATTTGCAGCGGGCCGAAGACGACCTGCAAGGGTTTACGGAAACCACTAAAACGTACGACGTAAAGTCGGACTTATCCACTATTGGCGACAAGCTGGAAAAAATTCAAGCCGACCGGACCACGCTGGAGGAAAAGCTGAACCTGCTCGATGAAATCAATCGCCTGGCTAACCAGGAAAGCATCACCAGCTCAGAAGACCAAACGGTGGAGCAGAGCCTTCCGAGCCTGGCGACCATTGCGGACCCGCAGCTGGCCCAGTCGCTCAACGAGCTGAACAGTGAGCAATGGGACTTGCGCCGCATTTTGCGCTCCAGCACCGACAAGACCGAGGCCGTGCAGCAGCGGCAGGCCAATCTGGCGTTCACGCGCAGCACCATCCGGCGCCTGTTGGTGCAAAACCAAAAGCTGCTGCGCCGGCAGCTTGCCCTGCTCGACCAGCAGCGCAACCAGCTGAACGGCTTGCTGCAAGGCCTGCCGGCGAAAGCCACCGAGCTGGCGCGCCTGCAACGGCCCCTGGACCTCTACAGCAAATCGTTTTTGATGCTGTTTGACAAGAAGATAGAGTTCAACATTGCCAAAGCTGGCAACACGGCCGATTTTCAGATTTTGTCGCCCGCCTCGCCCCCCGCGGCGCCTATTTTCCCCAACAAGCTCATCGTGTACGCCGCGGGCCTCGCCTTCGGGCTGATATTGGGCCTGGGCCTGATTGCGGTGCGCTACTTCATGCACAATACCGTCACGAACGTGCGGGAGCTGGAGCGCAGTACCAAAGCAGCCGTTCTGGGCATCATCCCAACCTACGACAAGGAGAAGATGGAAATATCGCGGCTGGTGGTCGACAAGAACCCCAAATCGGCTATTTCTGAGTCCATCCGCTCCATTCGGACCAACCTGGACTTTATCAGCTCCGCCAAAAAGAAACGGTTGATTTCGGTCACGTCGACCATCTCGGGCGAAGGCAAGACGTTCGTGACCGTGAACCTGGCCGGCATCATTGCCCTGTCCGGGCAGCGGGTTGTCATCCTCGACCTGGACATGCGAAAGCCCAAAGTGAACCTGGCTTTTGGGGCCGAAAATACGCGGGGCGTGAGCACCATTCTCATTGAGCGCCACAGCGTGCAGGAATGTATTCAGCCCACGACCATTGATTCGTTGCAATTTATTTCGGCGGGGCCCACGCCGCCCAACCCTTCGGAGCTGATTTTGAGCGACCGGTTCGACCTGATGATTAAGGAACTGTTTTTGACCTACGATGTCATTCTGATTGATACGCCCCCGGTCGGGCTGGTAACGGACGGCATCCTGATTATGCGCAAGGCCGACATTCCGCTCTACATCGTGCGGGCCGATTATTCGAAAAAGGCTTTCATTAGCAACATGAACCGGCTGATGCGCAGCAACAACTTCACGCGCATGTGCACCATTCTCAACGACACCAACCAGCAAGGTGGGTATGGGTATGGCTACGGGTACGGCTATGGCTATGGCTACGGTGCTTACGGTCAGGGCTATTACGAAGAGCCTTCGGTTGCCCCGCTGACTTTTGGGAAAAAGCTGAAGAAGTTTTTCACCTAAAACCTTATCGTAGATGCCTTCGCTCTGGCAACGGCTTTTTGGCGGCGAGGCGGCCGCTCCTCCGACGGTCGCGGCCGCGCTGGCCGTGCTCGGGGCCGACATGCACTCGCATTTGTTGCCAGGCCTCGACGACGGCGCCGAAACCATTGAGCATTCCCTGGACCTGCTCCGGGAATTACGGAGCCTCGGTTTTCGCAAGCTGATAATGACGCCCCACATCATGGGCGATTTTTATAAAAACACCCCCGAAGGCATCCGGACGGCCCTGCACTTGCTGCGCGAGGCAGCGGCCAATGCCGGCCTGGGCGATGTAGCGCTTGAATGCGCGGCGGAGTACTACCTCGACGAGTTTTTGGGGCGCAAGCTGGCCGATGGCACCGAAATGCTCACCTTCGGCGGCGCCAAGCGCTACCTGCTGTTTGAAACGTCGTACATGAACGAGCCCCTCAACCTGTTTGACATCATCTTCGAGCTGCAAGCGCAGGGCTATTGCCCGGTGCTGGCCCATCCCGAGCGCTACACCTACCTCTACGGCCGCTTTGCCGACATTGAAAAGCTGCGGCGCGACCACGGCGTGCTGCTTCAGGTGAACCTGAACTCGCTGTCGGGCTACTACTCCCCGGCCGCCAAAAAGGTCGCCGAACAATTGATTGACGCCGGCCTGGTGGATTTCGTGGGCACCGACACCCACCACCTGCGCCACACCGAGACCCTGACGCGCCGCACCCTGCCCCAGCCGCACCTCAAGAAGCTACTGCAACTACCGCTGCTAAACAACACCGTTTGAGGCCCGAAGCGTTGGTTTTCTGGCATGAGCCCCAAAACAGCATTAATAGCGCATACCCAATACCTGCCAATCGGATTATGATTTTTGTTACCGGCGGTACCGGCCTCATTGGCTCTTTTTTGTTGCACGCGCTGCGGGCGCGGGGGCTGGTCGTGCGGGCGCTGCACCGGGGCGCCATCCCCGCCGACGCGGCCCTGGGCGTGGAATGGCTGGCCGGCGATTTACTCGATACCGACTTGCTGCGCGCGGCCCTCACCACCGACGTAACGCACGTGTTTCACTGCGCCGGGCTGGTGTCGTACGCACCCCAGGACGAGGACTTGCTGCTGAGCGTGAACGTGCAGGGGACGGCCGCCTTGGTGGATGCCTGCCTGGAGCGGCCGGGCGTTCGCCTGGCGCACGTGTCGTCGGTGGCCGCCCTGGGCAGCCCGGCAGCGGGCGGCGCGCCGGGCTCAGACGGGGAAGTGCTGGTGACGGAAGCCGCTACCTGGGACCTCGGCGCGGCGCATCCGGCTTATGCCACGTCCAAGTACCTGGGCGAGTTGGAGGTGTGGCGCGGGGTGGCCGAAGGGCTTTCGGCCGTTATCGTCAATCCGTCGGTGGTGCTCGGGCCGGGCGACTGGCACCGCAGCAGCACCCGCCTGCTGCGCTACGCCCATCAGCAGCATCCTTTTTATACCCGTGGCGTGGTCAATTTTGTGGATGTGCGCGACGTGGTGGCGCAGCTGCTGGCTTTGGCCCTGGACCAGCCGCTGCTTAGCGGGCAGCGGTATATTTTGAGTGCCGGGGCGCTGCCGCTGGCCGACTTTTTCCGGCAAGCGGCGGCGGCGATGCAGCGCCGGCCGCCCACGGTGGCCGTGCCCGACTGGGCCGCCGAAATCATCTGGCGCCTGGAACACGTCCGGGCGGTGCTGACCGGCGCCCGGCCGCTTATTACCAAAGATACGGCCCGTGCCGGCCGGCAGCCGATAACCTATGCACACGCTAAAGTACAAAGTGCTACCGGCCTCGGATTCCGAACGTTAGCCGAAACACTGGCGTGGTGCGCCGCCGGACTGGCGGCAAAACAGACTAGCTCCCCGGCGGTTATCGTACCTTAGCAACAACCGGATTGCACGGTTTTGGCCAATATTTGTTATCATTGACAGAGAACTGAAAAGTGGAGTGGAACGGCGTGAGCGGACGGCGCTGATACCAGCGCCGGCTGCCGGATTTGGCCAGCCACAAAACCAGATTAATCCACTTAATTGCGATTTTATGCGCATGAACGAACATTTTGAAAACCACCGGGCTGTGCTGGATACCGTGCGCCGCTTCGAGCGCATGGTGGCCCAGCAGGAGCCTGTTTTCTTCGACCTGGAGGATTTTGAGAACATCATCGACCACTACGTCACCAACGCGGAATTTGACAAGGCTTTGCAGGCTTGCGAGGCTGCTTTGGGCCAATACCCTTTTTCAACCGAGTTGCTGATTGACCGCGCCCAGGTGATGGCCATGCGCGGCGATTATTCGGAAGCCGAGCGCCAGATTGACGAAGTGGCGGCCTTGGACCCCACCAATGCCGACGTGGCCGTGACGCGGGGCATCATCAGCACCCAGCGGGGCGAGTTTGGCCAGGCCGTGGAGTTTTTCCGCGCCGGGCTGGAGCAGGAGCCCGAGCGCGAGGACATTCATTTCAACCTCGGCCTGGCGTTTCAGAGCTGGCAGAAGTTCAAGAGCGCGGCCAAGCACTACAAGCAGAGCCTGCGCCTCAACCCCGACAACGAAACCGGCGTGCAGGAGCTGCTGCATTGCCTCGACATCACGGCCCGGCTGGAAGAGCACGAGGAATTTTTCCAGCGCTTCGCCGACGACGACCCGTACTCGGCCACGGCCTGGTACAACCTGGGGCAGTACTGGTACCGCCGCGAGGATTTTACCAAAGCGGCCGAGGCGTTTGACTACGCCGTGGTCATCAGCCCCGATTTTTTCGATGCCCACCACTGGCTGGCCGACACGTTTGTGTGCCAGCAAGAGTATTTGAAGGCCATTCCGGAGTTTGAGCTGGCCCACCCGCCCGGCGAGCCCACCGATGAGGCCTTGTGCAACATCGGCGAGTGCTACGAGAAGCTGCGCGAGTGGGAGCCCGCCCGCCGCTACTACCGCCAGGCCCTGGAGCTGAACCCCGAGATGGACGAGGCTTGGTTTGGCCAGGGTGTGCTGTTGCAAGAGCAGGGCCGCTGGTTCGAGGCCATTCACTACTTCCGCAAAGCCACCGAGCTGTATGCCGAAAGCGGCGAGTACTGGTCGGCGCTGGGCGCGGCCGAAAACCACGTGGGCAACGTGGTAAGCGCGCTTGAGTCGTACGAAAAGGCGACCGAAGTGGCGCCCGACGACGCGCAGGGCTGGGTGAGCTGGAGCGCCATTCTCTACGAGCAAGGCCACTTTGCCGAAGCTGCTGAGCTGGTGCGCCACGCCGTGAATCTGCATCCGCACGAGGCTCATTTTCATTATATGCTGTGCGCCTATCTGTTGGCCGATGGCCGGCTGCGCGAAGCTTACAACACCCTGGAAACGGCCCTGACGCTCAACTACGAGCAGCATATTTTGCTATTCGACTACTTCCCCGAGCTGCGCGAGCAGCCGGGCCTGAAGAAGCTGATTGAACAGTTTCGAAAATAACATTTCGCTTCGAGGTTACTTTTGCAACCGCCCGTCATCCGACGGGCGGTTTTTCTTTGCCGGCACCACCCGTTTCGCAACCGGCAATGCTCTTTTACTCTTCCCCATTTTATTTTCAATCTTGATGAATTACGACCTTTCACAACTTCCCGAGCGCACCGACAAACCCCGCGAGCAAGGCTACACCATGGTCATGGACAAGGGCATGAGCCTGCGCGAGGTGGAGGATTTTCTGGAAGTGGCCGCGGCCTATACCGACGTGGTGAAGCTGGGCTGGGCCACGTCCTACGTGGTGCCCAACCTAAAGCGCAAGCTTGAAATTTACCGCGCGGCCGATATTCCGGTGTATTTCGGCGGCACCTTGTTTGAGGCGTTCATCATCCGCAACCAATTCGACGACTATCGCCGCCTGCTGGATACCTACGGCATGGGCTACGCCGAAGTATCCGACGGCAGCATCGACCTCGACCACGAGCGCAAATGCGAGTACATCCGCGAGCTGAGCAAGTCGGTGCGGGTGCTGAGCGAAGTGGGCTCGAAGGACGCCGAAAAAATCATCCCGCCCTACAAGTGGATTTCGCAGATGGAAACCGAGCTGGCCGCCGGCGCCGTCAAGGTCATCGGCGAGGCCCGCGAGGGCGGCAACGTGGGCCTGTTCCGCAGCACCGGCGAGGTGCGCTCGGGGTTGGTCGAAGAAATCCTGACCAAGATTCCGTCGGAAAAAATCATCTGGGAAGCGCCGCAGAAGGCCCAGCAAGTGTGGTTTATCAAGCTGCTGGGCGCCAACGTGAACCTGGGCAACATCGCCCCCAACGAAGCGGTGAGCCTCGAAACCATCCGGCTGGGCCTGCGCGGCGACACGTTTTCCCATTTCCTCGACATGGACGCCGTCGACCCGATGTTCCGGCCGGCTGCCAAAACGGGCAAGCCCGGCACCTCCATGCCGCGTGGGTAACTTTTCAGCCAGCCTGCTTATTCCTTAAGAGGGTTAAACAACAAAAAGCCGGCCTCCTTGCGGAGACCGGCTTTTTGTGTGCTAAACAGTTAGTTGCTACTGCTTCATTACTTTCAAGGTCTGGACTTGACCCGTGGGGAGAACGAGGCGCACCAAGTAGAGGCCCGCCTTTGCATCATTCAACCGCGACAGTGCCACATCGTTGTTTCCAACGGTGAGTTCGACGGTTTGCTGACTTACCACACGGCCAGTCATGTCGGTTATGCGGACCAGACCGCTGCCGGCTGAAGGCGCTTGTAGCGAAAGATGGAGTTGGTCCGCGCTGTTGAAAGGGTTAGGATAAGCAACTGCGGCCAACCCGGATGTTGCTGCTTTACCTTCGAACGACACTGAACGGGGAGCGTAGTACGAAGTCTTGCCGTCCACGTCCACTTGTGCAATTCGGTAGTACCGCACACCTACTTTGTTTTTCTCGGTGTCAGTATAGGTGTAATTAGTTATACGCGTACTGTTTGAGGTGCCGCTGGCTACGAAGGCTAGTGTACGGAATTCTTTTCCGTCGGTCGATATATCCACATTGTAGCCTTTGCTGTTGACTTCGGTCGCTGTCTGCCACGAGAGGACCGCATCGTTGTTGACACGCTTGGCCTCGAAAGCAGTCAAGGTGACTGGCAACGGATTGTTTTTGCTGCCCAGCGTAATGGTGTTGATGTTGGTTACACCGGTTCTGGTAACCGTATTAGCAGCGGGGTCCGCAGTGCCTCCGACTAGAGCATAGGGAGGACCGTTGTTGGTTGCCCGGAATATTACCAGTTGGTCTTCATCCGTGTTGCCGTTCAATTCGTCGGCAGAATCTAAGTAGTGGAAGATAATATCGGAAACATTCGGGGAGTTGTTGATGTCACCCGAGACACCATACTGACGCTTAACCGGGTTTGGCGCGCGACCTGGGAACGTAGGGCTAAACAACGGGTCACCAACCGTGCGGGTAATGGTTACCAGGGGGTCGGAGTCGAGATTGCGAGGTATAATGTCTAGACCAATGTTGCCGAATGTATTCAATAGGCCAATCTGAGAAACAAGAACACCGTTCACCGACAGGTTCCTGAACATTGTGCGCTGCGCAATGGTCACTCCCAAAACATAAGAGTTGTTTGTTTCGCTGGAAGCCGGGCTGAGCAGGCTCACAATGCTGCCGTTCAGCTTGAGCTGCGGCGTCCCGGTGGTGTTCAATGCCACAGAACCATCCGAACGCTCCGTCACAGTTTCCATGAGTACGCCCGCACTGGTGCTGGGAGCAAAAACCAATGTGTTGTTCACATTAATTACATTCACAATTGCCTTAGTCCCGGTACCGGAAATCACTAAATCGGCAACATTGAGCGTGCCTTTGACCTTCTGATTGCCGCCGCATAGGACGATGGTCGAATTCCGAGCTTTCCGCGAAGCACCAGGCGCACCGACCGAAGCAGCCAAGATGCCGCTGCTGATAACGTTCAGGTCGCCATAGACATTGAGCGTAGCCCCCGTGGATACACTGCCGGTGGTGGCGCCAATCCGCAGCAAGGCCCGGCTAGAGTTCGTGCCACCATCCAAAGTCAGGTTGCGCACATTGTAGATGGTTGAGTCCTTGCTTATCAACACTGGCGTGACTGTGTTAATGGCTGGATTGGGCGACTTCTCGGGAATAGTGGCGTCAGACAAAGAGTTGGGCACACCATTGGACCAGTTAGCTGGAACGAGCCAGTCGGTGCTTGATTGAGAAATCCAAGTAGTAGTGCCGCCGGGGGGGGTCACGGTAGGAGCAGATACCGTGAAGTTAGCGGTGTAAAGGGGGCTGGTAGCGGTCGATATCACCATCGTGGAGTTGCTTTTAGAATCAGCCTCGAATACTACTTCGACTATGTATGTTCCTCCACTAAGCAGCCCAGTGAGTAGATTGATATTCGTATTACCGGTAAATTCCGTCCCACCATTGACGTATGGGCTTGCAGTGGTCAAGGCCAAGCTACTAAAAGCGGGCGCACTGGTGCCAACTAAATACCTCCGATACTTAACCCGTGCAGCTACCAACGTGCCAGTAGCTACCCCTTTACGAGCGGGAGGGTCTGCCACTAATGCGCCGCCCGTAAAGTCCAGTTCACTAATGCCACCTTGGTCGATATTATAGATGCCTAAACTTGGGCTGGGCGTTACTGGATTTGTTGAAATAGTACCAAGGGCCGTATAAGTGTCGTAAGGGGCGTCACCAGGAAATGCGGTACCCGCGTAAGATTGCGTTGTCCCCGACCCAGCCCCAGTAGGCTGTTGGTTGAAAGAAACGGCATCATCGTAGAAAGTCTGTGCTTGGGCACGGCTCATCCCAGCAGACAAGGCCAATATGGTAATAAAAAAGCTTAAGAAGCGCTGCTTTCGGAACAGATTCTGAGTAAAGGTTAGTGTTTGCATGGATTTGAAAAATTGGATGTAAAGAAGGTCGAAACGCATAAGCCGCGTGTCATAACGAGGCGCATATACGCAGAGGTCAAAAAAAGGGTATAACGGTTCAGGAAAAAATTTGCATTAGTGCCCAATTGCTGCAAAATCATGCTTTTGTCGCGTCGGCACTGCCCGCTTATAAGCTGGGCCGGGGCCGAAATACCGGCTTAGTGGACGACGCTGTAGGGCACGCTGGCCAGGGCTTTCTTTTCGGCGGGCAGCTCTACACCCAGCAAATCGTGTACACTAACGCGAATTTTATTCGATAACTGCGTGATGGGCAAGTCGTTGCTGTCGTAGCCGAAGGGGTTTTCAATTTCGTTGCCAATCATTTCGAGCCCCAGCATCGCGTAGGCGCCAATCATGGTAATGGGCACCATCCACCAGCCGCAGGAGTCGACCAGCACCAAAGGCATTATCATGATAAATACGGTAATATAGCATTTTATGAAGAAGCTATAAGAATAGGGAATTGGCGTGGCTTTGATGCGCTCGCAGGTGCCGTTCACTGACATCATGGACAGGTAGTGCTGCTTGATGTTGATGAGGTGGATGGGGTCAAAAATCTGGACCTGGCGCAGCTGCTCCACGCTTTCCATGAGCACGGCGATGATGGTGGAAGCCACGTTTTCGGCTTTTTGCAGGCGCTCGATGATGTCGGGCGTGGCCTCCATCTTGTCGAAGCGGACCCGGTTGCGCAGGCTGCCTTCGAGGGCAATGGGAAAGTTGGAGATGAGGGCCGCGAAGTAGCGGCGGCTCGATTTGGCCTCGCGCGGCAGCAGGGCGTTCATTTCCATGGCCAGCCCGCGGCATTGCGACACCAGGATGCCCCACACCTTGCGGCCTTCGTAGTACCGGTCGTAGGCCGTGTTGGTGCGGAATACGAGCAGCAGGCTTAGCAAAATACCCAGAATGGATAGGTACTCGCGCCCGATGCGCACATTGAGACTATGAAAATCAACGCTGACGATGGCAAGCGCCGAGCCGTAGAGGCCAACCAACGCCACGCGCTTCAGCAGCAGGCGAATAACCGCGGAGGTATGGAAGTGCCACAAGGCCTTCCACCAGTCTCCACCCTGGTAAACTATCATTTAGAATGAGTAAAATTTTGTCCTGCAACGGCGAAGTACTGGCCGGGGTTAAGCCATCGAAACCACGACAGCAGAATAATAAAAAAGCGATATTTGGTAGAAGATTTTGTGACGAGAGCGGGCTCAGCACAGGTCGTGCCACATTCTAAATCAAATTAAGCATACTGGGCGCGCTGGCACCGCTGATAAAGGCATAATTAGCCTCAGGCCAGACGTGGCCGGTTTTACACTCCCGGATAAAGGCAACAAAATAAATACAGGACACCAACGCGCTGTGATAGGGCAGCGAATCGGGCCGCAAAGGTAGGAAGCACCGGCTAACTATGCACAAGTAAATTACCAACTGCCTCTTTTGCCTGCTGGGGCCGGCGCCTGGCCGGGCGGGTGCCAACCATGCTTTGGGCGCCAACAAGGCCGGAGGCGGAACTTTGCAAGCGGCACGAAGGATGACGGCAGCTGAAAAAATCACCCTCAGCAGCTTGCGTCGACTGGCGGGGGCGCGGCCGTTTCGGCGGCGGGCGGTTTTCTTTGCGATTCACTTACGCTCGGCATGGAACTCCTCAAGCATTTCTTCGACATCGTTTTGCACCTGGACGTGCACCTCAAGCTGCTGGTGCACGACTACGGCAACCTCACCTACCTGATTCTGTTTCTCATCATTTTCACCGAAACGGGGGTCATCGTTTTTCCTTTTCTGCCCGGCGACTCGCTGCTGTTTGTGGCCGGCACGCTGGCGGCCCAGCCCAACCCCGAAACGGGCCACGCCCTGCTGAACATCGTGGTGCTGATTCCGCTGCTGATGGCGGCGGCGTTTATCGGCGACAACCTCAACTATTTCGTGGGCGACTATTTGGGGCCGCGGGTGTTTCGGGAAAACTACAAGTTCCTGAACCGCAAATACCTCGACCAGACGCAGGCGTTTTACGCCAAACACGGCGGCAAGACCATCATCATGGCGCGCTTCGTGCCCATCGTGCGCACGTTTGCGCCGTTTGTGGCCGGCGTGGGCACCATGTCGTACCGCTATTTTGCCTCGTATAGCGTGATGGGAGCGGCGCTGTGGGTGATTGTGCTGACGCTGGCGGGCTACTTTTTCGGCAACATTGCCTGGGTGCAGAAAAACTTTACACTGGTCATCTACGGCATCATTCTGGTGTCGGTGCTGCCGCCGCTGTGGTCGTTTGTGAAGGGCAAGCTGGGCGGTGAAAATCAGTTAACAGTTAACAATGAGCAATGAGCAATGCAGTTTTGGCGCCAGGAGTAACTGTTCACTGTTCACTGTTCACTGATTTTTACCGCTATGCGTCAGTTTGGGCTTATTGGCCGTTCGCTCGGCCACTCGTTTTCGCAGACTTACTTCACCCAGAAGTTTTATTCGCTGAGCCTGGCCGAGCACCAATACGACCTATTTGAGCTGGCGACGGTGGGCGAGCTGCCGGCCCTGCTGGTCGCTCACCCCAACCTGGTGGGCCTGAACGTGACCGTGCCTTACAAGGAAACGGTGGTGCCTTACCTCGACGAGCTGGCGCCCTCGGCCAGCCGCGTGGGCGCCGTGAACGTGATTGAGCGCACCGCCGACGGCCGCCTGCGGGGCCACAACACCGATTATGTGGGCTTCCGGGAGTCGCTGCGCACGTTTTTCCCCAACCAGCCGGGTGCCCGGGCGCTGGTGATGGGCACGGGCGGCGCCGCCAAGGCCGTGGCCGTGGCGTTGCAGGAACTGGCCATTCCGCACTGGGCCGTGACGCGCGACCCGCTGGGCGCCGGCCTGACGTACGACGACCTGACGCCGCAGCTGGTGGCCGCGCACCCGCTCATCGTCAACGCCACGCCGGTGGGCACCTACCCGCATGCCGACGAGTGCCCGCGCCTGCCCTACGACGCGCTCACGGCGCAGCATTACCTGTACGACCTGGTGTATAATCCGATGGAAACGCTTTTTATGGCCAACGGCAAAGCGGCCGGCGCACAGGTGAAGAACGGGTTTGAGATGCTGTGCCTGCAAGCCGAGGAAGCCTGGAAAATATGGCATGGGCAGTGAGGAAAAATTAGCAGTAGGCGCTAACTTGTAGGCGAATAGCCGGGCCCAATGCGGTGGGTTTTCGGTTTAACGCATCGGCTTTTCCGCCCGGGTTGCTCGCTTGCTTTCGGACGGGTTGCAACCTTTTGGCGCGGCCCGGCCTCTCCTGAAAGCCGGCCATTTGGGGCCGGTTTCTATCGGGTTGCATTGCCTTTCTATGCTGCAAGAAATGACCTTCTCTACTGTTTTCCCTGCCGGCTCGGGTTACCGGCAGCCGGCATGAGCGCCGCGACGTGGTTTGCTTTCGGCGCCGACGACACGCTGCCCGACCAGGTGCCCGCCACCGCGCCGCGCCTCACGGCCAGCCGCGCCGCCACCGCCGGCCCGCCCACCGAGGCCGAGCTGATTGACGGCTGCCTGCGCGGCCGCCAGCTCGCTCAAAAGCTGCTCTACGACAAATACGCGGGCAAAATGATGGCCGTGTGCATGCGCTACGCCCAAACCACCTTCGAGGCCGAAGACGTGCTGCAAGAAGGCTTCCTGACCGTGTTTCGCACCCTGGCCAGCTTCCGGCGCGAATGCCCGCTGGAATTCTGGATTCGCCGTATCATGATTAACGCGGCCCTGCGCCAGCACCGCCGCAACGCCTCGCTGGTGGCGGTGAGCGACGGCGACTACCCCGAAACGCTGGCCAGCGAAGAGTTTATCCTCAGCAACTACAACTTTCAGGAGCTGCTGAATATGGTGCAGGAGCTGGCCCCGCGCTACCGCATGGTGTTCAACCTCTACGCCATCGAAGGCTATACCCACAAAGAAATCGGAGAATTATTGAGTGTTACCGAGGGCACCAGCAAGTCGCAATATTCCCGGGCCCGCGTCATATTACAAACTAAACTGGAGCGCCTCGGTGCTCCAACCCGCCATGTCAGCTAATCCTATCGATAAGAATTCTACGCCCAAACCCACTGGCAGCCTGGAGGAATTATTCCGCCACCACCTCGGCGAAGAGGCCGCCGTGCCCCCGCGCGCGCTGCTGTGGGACCAGATTGACAATTCCCTGCTCATTCGCCAAAACGAGGTTTACCGGCGGCGGCTCACCGTGACGCGCTGGGTGGCGGCGGCCAGCCTGCTGCTGGCCACGCTCGCGGGCACGGGCTGGTGGGCCGGGCGCGACGCCCGCCTCGCCGGTGCCGAAATGGCCGCCAACCGCCAGCCAGCCGCTCCGAATATGGGCGCTGCCGCAACCGGCCGCAACGGCCGCCGCTCAAACGGCACGCTGAATGACGCGAACGAACAAGCGGCCCCAGCCATCGCGGCGACGGCCGCGGAAAGCAGCCCGGCGGCTTCGGCGAATACGGCCGGGCGCGGTTTATTAAGCAGCTCCGGAAGGCTGGGTCGTGGCTACAATTCGACAGCGCAGCAAACGGTAGCGGCCGGCTACGCGGCCCGAAATACCGGCTTTGGCCCGAGGGCGGCCGGCAACGGCTTGCAGAATGGGCGGGCAAATGCCGGCCGTAACCTTGGGCCAGGCAGCATCGAAAACGTGCGCGAATCATACACTTCTATTTCTAACAACGCCAAAACCACCGCTGCCAACCCGGCTGGCAGCCAAGCCCTCGCGGCCCGCACTGCCTCCTCCCCTCCTGAAAACGGCGGTATTTCGGGTCGTGATAATAATGCTGCCCAAACGCCCGCTGGCCGGACTTTTGCCGCCGATGAAACGGCGGCGGTTGCCACAGCAGCAGCCAACGGCGGCACGGCCGCTGGGGCCGGCAGCTCGCTACCCCCAACGGCGCTCACGCAAGCGTCGGCGGTGGCGGGGCCTGAGCAAGTGAGCTTGCTGGCCGCCCGCAACGCGGCACTGAGCCTGGCCAACCCGGCCGCGCTGCCCAACGGCCTGGCCTCCCTGTCGCTGCCGGCTATCGACGAGCCCGCGGTGGCGCGGCGCTGGCACTTTGGCGCCAGCTACACGGCGGGCGTGTTCAATCCCAACGTCAATTTTTCGCGGGCCGGCATCGCGGCCGAGTACGACTACAACCCCGCGCTGGGCGCCGGCTCGCCGGCCATCACCGAAGCCGCCGCTGCCCAGTACCGCGCCAACCTGCGCCCCGGCCTCAGCCAGCGCCTGGCCCTGCTGGCCACCCGCCACCTCACGGGCCACTGGTCGCTGAGCACGGGGGCGGAATTCAGCCAGGCCACGGCCAAATCGGCCTCGTCTACGGCCTTTGTGGGCGAGCAGATTCTCGACCTTGGCCAGTCGGGCACGGGCCCGCTGCACACCACGTCGTTCCGCTACCGCACGGCCAGCCTTCCGCTCGAAGTGCGCTACAGCAACCCCGTTAAGCGCGGCTGGAGCCTCTACGGCCGCCTGGGCGGCGTGGTGAGTGCCTTGCTGGGCGTGCGCAGCGACGTGGAGGGCGCCCCCGAAGCAACCAAAACGTATTCGCTTTTTTCGGCGGGCACGCCCTACCGGCGGGTGCTGGGCAACCTGCGCGGCGCGGCGGGCGCGCAGTTCCGCTCCGGCACCGGCAACTGGGCCCTCACGCTGGGCCCGGTGGCCGAGATTGGGCTGGTGTCGCTGAACGCGCACCCGGTGCAGGGCTATTTCAGGCAGAGCCGCGCGTACAGCTTTGGGCTGGAAGCGGGGATGGAGTTTGGGCGGTAGGAAGGCGGGCTGCGCAGGAGAAGAACGTCCTCGTCAGGTTACGTAGAACGTCATGCCGAGCGCAGCCGAGGCATCTCGCTCGCATCGTTGCAACGATTGAATTACTACCCCGAGCGAGATGCCTCGGCTGCGCTCGGCATGACGTTCTTTTAACCCGACGATGATGCGCTTTTCAGTCACGCATTTCTCATCCCGGCTTCCCCCCTTTTCATTTCCGACGAAACCCAAAATACCGGTTTTGGGTTAAGGTAGGCTGACCATTTCGGCCTACCTTTCGCGTTGCATGGAGTACCAACTGACCTCTGAATTTAAGCCGACCGGCGACCAGCCCACGGCCATTGCCAAGCTCGTGGAGGGCGTGAACAACGGCGACCACGCGCAGGTGCTGCTGGGCGCCACCGGCACCGGCAAAACGTTTACCATGGCCAACGTGATTGCCCAAACGGGCAAGCCGGCGCTGGTGCTGTGCCACAACAAAACGCTGGCCGCCCAGCTTTACGGCGAGTTTAAGGCGTTTTTCCCGAACAACGCGGTTGAGTACTACATCAGTTACTACGACTATTACCAGCCGGAGGCTTACATCGCCAGCACCGACGTTTTTATTGAGAAAGACCTGGCCATCAACCAGGAAATTGAGAAGCTGCGGCTGCACACCACGTCCACGCTGCTGAGCGGGCGGCGCGACATCATCGTCATCGCGTCGGTGTCGTGCATCTACGGCATCGGCAACCCCGAGGAGTTCGCCAAAAACGTCATTTTTCTGAAGCCGGGGATGCGCTACACGCGCAATAACCTGCTCTATCAGTTCGTGCAGATTCTGTACTCGCGCACCGAGGTGGAGTTCACGCGCGGCTCGTTTCGGGTGAAGGGCGACACGGTGGACGTGTTTCCGGCGTACGCCGACTACGCCATCCGCATCTACTTTTTTGGCGATGAGATTGAGTCGGTGCACAAGATTGACCCGGTGAGCGGCAAGAAGCTCAGCGACGAGGCCAGCGGCGTGGCCCTGTACCCGGCCAACCTGTTTGTGACCGGCAAGGAAACGCTCAATTCGGCCATCAAGCAGATTCAGGACGACATGGTGCTTCAGCACGCGTACTTCGAAAAGGAAGGGCGCGACTCGGAGGCCAAGCGCATCATGGAGCGCACGGAGTTCGATTTGGAGATGATTCGGGAGCTGGGCTACTGCTCGGGCATCGAGAACTACTCGCGCTATTTTGATGGGCGCACGCCGGGCTCGCGGCCGTTCTGTTTGCTCGACTATTTCCCCGACGACTACCTGCTGGTGGTGGACGAGAGCCACGCCACCATGCCCCAAATCAGGGCCATGTGGGGCGGCGACCGCAGCCGCAAAACGGCCTTGATTGAGTACGGATTTCGGCTGCCCTCGGCGCTGGACAACCGGCCGCTGACATTCAACGAGTTCGAGAGCATGTTTCAGCAGGCGGTGTACGTGTCGGCCACGCCGTCGGACTACGAGCTGACCCAGGCCGGCGGCGTAGTGGTGGAGCAGATTATCCGGCCCACGGGCTTGCTCGACCCGGAAATCGACATCCGGCCCAGCATTAATCAGATTGACGACCTGCTGGACGAGGTGGACAACCGCGTGAAAATGGGCGACCGGGTGCTGGTCACCACCCTCACCAAGCGCATGGCCGAGGAGCTGAGCAAGTACATGGACCGCCTCGGCATCAAGGTGGAATACGTGCACTCGGACGTGAAAACGCTGGACCGCGTGGAGATTTTGCGCAAGCTGCGGCTGGGCGAAATCGACGTGCTCATCGGCGTGAACCTGCTGCGCGAAGGCCTGGACTTGCCCGAGGTGAGCCTGGTGGCCATTCTGGATGCCGACAAGGAAGGCTTTTTGCGCGACCAGCGCAGCCTGATTCAGACGATGGGCCGGGCGGCGCGGAACGACCGGGGCAAGGTGATTATGTACGCCGACCGGATGACGGGCTCGATGCAGCGCGCCATCGACGAAACCAACCGGCGGCGCGCCACCCAGGCGGCGTACAACGAAGCGCATGGCATCACGCCGCGCACGGTGCGCAAGAGCCACGCCGAAATCCTGGGCCAAACCTCGCTGTCCGACTACCGCGTTATCGAGCCCCAGGCCTACGCCGGGCCCGATTCTGACGGTGGGGCGCTGGCCCTGGCCGCCGAGCCCGTGGTGGCCATGATGAACCGCACCGAGCTGGAAAAGCTCATCAAAACCACCGAGAAGCAGATGGAAGCGGCTGCTAAGGAGCTGGATTTTTTGCAAGCGGCCAAGCTGCGCGATGAGCTGGCGGCGCTGAAATCGATGCTGAAGGGGAAGCGGGAGTAGTTAGGGCTGTTCTGGCTTTGACCTCACGAGACCCCCGTGGGGCCGGCCCCCTCTCCTGGGGAGAGGGGGAGCCGGACGATTGTTGTGTGCAAGCAATTGAAGCTGTTCAGGAAGTCATTATAGGATTGAACCGGAAACAGGCTTAATTTTAACGGGCTGGAATTCCCTTTGCCGTGCTGTTGGGGACGGGCAACGGCGGGGCGGGTTTTCGCATCTTTTGGCTCACTCTTTTACACCTTCAGTCTGTTGCATCCATGAAAAGTTCTTTTCTGTTCTCCGTTTTGGTGGTTGCCGGCGTGGCGCTCGCTGCTTGCACGGCCCAGGCCCAAGTGAAACAGCCGCGCCAGCTGGGCAGCTTTCAAGTAGTTAGCTCCAGTGGCGGCATCGATGTCTTTCTGACGCAGGGCGCTACTACCGCGGTGGTGGTGGAGGCCGCGCCGGAAGCCCAGGCGCATGTGGTGACCGAAGTGGTGGGCGGCACCCTCCAGATTGGATGGGAGCGGAATTATTCCTGGCGCAACTTATTGAGCAACAAGCGCAAGGTTAACGTGTACATCACATGCCCCCGGCTCACGGGCCTGGCCCTGAGCGGCGGCGCCGATGCCAAAGGCGAATCGGATATTTCGGCCGACGACTTCAAGATTGAAGCCAGCGGCGGCAGCGATGTCAAGCTGACGCTAAACGCCAAATCGCTCAGCAGTGAGGCTTCGGGAGGCAGCGACATTTACCTGTCCGGCCGCGTCGACCGGCAGAAGGTGAGCGTGAGCGGCGGGTCGGATTACAATGCCTTTTCGTTGCAGTCCAACACCGCTGAGGTAGACGCCAGCGGCGGCTCCGACGTCAACCTTTCGGTCGATAACGAGCTGTCGTCGAGCGCTTCGGGTGGCAGCGACGTGCATTACAAGGGCAATGCGCGGGTGGTGAGCTCGGCGCACAGCGGGGGCGGCAGCGTGCGGCGCGTGCAGTAAGTGGGGCACGAGTTATTGCGCATGGGCCCCAGCCCTTCAAGGAAATTAAAAATGAAGAATTAAAAATTAAAAATCTGACGGTTAATTTTTTAATTTTTAATTCTTCATTTTTAATTCTATTCACCAAAGCTGAAACGGCTCTAAGGTTCTTGGGCTACGGGTGCAGCGCAGCAGTCACGGCTGTTTGTAGAGCACGCCGCCTTTCATTACCAGCCGGACCTGGCGCAGAGCGGCTATGTCCTGGGTGGGGTCGCCGGCGACGGCCACCAAATCGGCGAGCAGGCCGGGGGCGATGCGGCCGCGGTCGGCGAGGTGAAAGATTTGGGCGTTGCCGCTGGTGGCCTGGCGCAGCACTTGCAGCGGCGTGAGGCCGTAGTCGCGCACGAGCAGCTCCATTTCGCGGGCGTTGTCGCCGTGGGGAAATACGCCGACGTCGCCGCCCAGGGCCAGGGTTACGCCCGCTTTCAGGGCCGCCGCCATGCTTTCGTGCTTTTGCTGAATGCGCGGGGGCGCGGGGTCCTGGCCTTTGTGCCAGCCCCGGTACTGGGCCACGGCGTCGGAAGCGGCCACGGTGGGGCACAGGGCCACGCCGCGCTTTTTCATGAGCGCGAAGATTTCGGGCGTGCCGGCGTCGCCGTGCTCGATGGTTTCGACCCCGGCCAGGATGGCGCGGCGCATGCCTTCGGGCGTGCTGGCGTGGGCCACCACGCCGCGCCCGGCCGAGCGCGCCGTTTGCACAATCAGCGTCAGCTCGTCTTGCGAAAACGTGGGCTGGGCCGCGCCGTCGGCGCCCCAGCGGTAGTCGGCGTACACCTTGATGAAGTCGGCGCCCTTGCCCATTTGCTCGCGCACGGCCCGGATGATGCCGTCGACGCCATCGGCTTCCTGCGCGCCCTGGGGCACGTCTTCGTCGGCCGACAGCTTGGGGCCGTAGCTGCCCGTGGCCACCAGGGCGCGGGTAACCACCAGCAGCCGGGGACCCGAAATAACACCTTGGTTGATGGCCTGTTTCAGGCCCACGTCGGCGTAGCCCGCCCCTTCGGTGCCCAAATCGCGGGCGGTGGTGAAGCCCGCCAGCAGCGTGCGCTGGGCGTGCACGGTGGCCCGCGCCACCCGCAGCGCCTGCGATTCGAGCAGCACCTGGTCGTTCCAGGAAGTTTCGTTGTAGGGATGCAGCAGCAGGTGCGAATGGCCCTCAATGAGTCCCGGCAACAGCGTGAGGCCCGGCAGGTCGAGCGACTGTCCGCCGGGTGGCAGGGCAATTTGGGCCGCCGGGCCGGCCGCCGTTATTTTATCGTTTTCAACCAAGACGGCCCAGCCGGCGTGCAGGGCCTGGCCATCGAACACGGCGGCAGGACGGAGCAGAACCGCCGGCGAATTGGCAATTGGGAGCGCGGGCTGGGCCCGCAGGCTCAGCGAGCAGCCGATGAGCAGCGCTACCCGCATTCCGCAGGACCCGAAAAAGCGGCCCAGCGAAGAGGGTAGCCAGGAAGAATGGCGCATGGTTGGTGAGGATGTCGCAGGTGGGAGAAGGGGCGAGTAGGCGAAACTAACCAACTGGCGCCGATTGCCTTACCAAAAATCCGCTTGAATGCCTGGAGCGGCTTCAGAACCGCGGTTGGGGCGGGGCGTGCTTCGCCGTTAGCCGGGTGTCGCGGTCAATTGAAAAAGGTCATCCATAAGCTATGGACGACCTTTCTTGTTGACCGCGATACCCGGCCAGCCCCTTCCCTCCTATTGCCCGGCTGGTTTTCATGGCAGCTGGGGCACGGCACCGAGGTGCTACCGCCGCCCAGCCGCGCCTTGGCCAGCAAGAGTCGTGGCCCCAAAGTGGAACTGGTTGCTAAACCCTTGGCCAATCCGCACGCGGCGCTGTTCGCCCCCCGCGGCTTGCGCCCAAACGCCGGCCGGCAAGAGCACGGCCACGCACCCGCCGCTACCAAACCGGTAAAAAAGGGCGGTATTTCCAGCCCGAGCATTATCCGAAGAAAATTCTATTTTATAAAACTCGCCGGACGTTTTCGCGGCGCTGTTGTTCAGTTCTCCAAACCCGGTTTTCGTCGATTGCCTGGCCCATTGCCGGCCGGGGCATTGGCAGTAACCCGCGTCAGCCAGCCGCAAAAAAGGGATGAGTAACTGGCTGCGCACATTCATTTTGTCCGAATAAGCGCTGCCGCGAGGCCCCGGAAATTGGCCAGCTCCTCGCGGGCTGTCGTAAGGCAAAGCGTCGAAAGGAGGATAAGCAGGGAGCATAAGACGGAGCGTAAGGATGCATGCAAATATATTTTCTGCACCATCAGCTACCTGAAAAAATCCTACCCGAAATGCGGTAAACGCGGCGCCCGGGCCTTTGCTCCACGAGGTGGTTTTGCCCGGCTACTTCAGCACATGCGCGACCACGTAGTTGCCAATCTGGTCGCCCATGATTTGGCCTTGCACCGCGGAATTTCGGAAATGATACCCGGCGTACACCCGCGAAACGGTGTTTTCATCGGCGGCCTGGCCGAAGCTGGCGTAGCTCCGGGTTTTGCCGGCGTTGTTGGTGGTCGAAAACGGCACGGCGTCGGTCCCGAAAAAGCTTTTCAGAACGGCCGCGCCTGCCCCGCCCCCCGTGCCGTGGCCCGACGGGTAGTCGGCATCGGCCGGATTGGGATACGCCAGCGGCATCCAGGCCGCGTCGGCCACCGTGTTGGGGTTGTTGTCGCTGGCCGCCAAGCGAATGGCCGTGATGGGCCGCCAGAATTTGTACGCGAATTTGCCGTCGGCCATGGCAATCAGGGCGTCTGCTTGCGCCACGTGCAGCAGGGCCAGCAGCCGCGCGGTGGCGTGGGCGTCGTGGGCGTGGGCGGCCAAGGCGGCCCGGGCGATGCGGTTCCATTGCAGCGGCGAGCTGTCCAGCCAAAACAGCCCGATGGCGGTCTGCTCGGCCGTGCGGGCCCCGCTGCTGGCCCCGCCCAGCGCCTTCACCTCGTTGAAATCGGCCGTGTAGACGGCCGAGGTCAGCGCCGGGGGCGCCACGGGGCGGAACTGGCTGGCCGCCGCCAGGGCAAAGGGCGTCACGTCCTTCCACCCCGCCAGCGCGTAGTACCCGTTGAACGGGGGCGCGTCGAACGGCGGCGTGTACTGGTAGTCGCCGGGGTTTGAGCCAATCGGCATGGCCATTTGCGCATGGTCTGCCCCGTCGTCCGCCCGCTTGGCCAGGATGGCCTGGGCCGCCGCCTGGCCCAGGGCAACGCCCCGTGTTTTGGCGTCGCCGGCGCCCACGTTTGCCAGCATGGCGCCGTACAGCGAATCGAGGTAGGCTTTTTGGGCGGGCAGCAGGGCCGCCAGCGCGTCGTGGGCCGCGGCACTCACCGCCGCGTCGGGGTCGGCATCGGCCGCCACGGGGCCGTGCAAGGCATAAGGCGTGTTCTTTTGCTGGATGTTGTTCAGCGCGTCGTACACGGCGAGACTCTCAATGGCGTACACCCGCGCTTCAACGTGAGGCAAGACAAAAAAGGCCGTGGTCCGGCTGGTCATGCGCGTTATGGCCACCGTGGCGGCCTGGTTCCAGGCCAGCACGGCCTGGGGGCCGGCCGCCGTGGGGGCCTCCGTCGTGTCCTTCTGGCAAGACGTAGCCAGCAGGCCGCATACGAGCAGCAAAAGCGGGCGCTGCCTAAATGGCCGGGGGAGCTGCAAAAATTTCGTCATGCCAGTCGATTTATTTAGATAGTTTGAGGTAAAAGCAGTTACTAATTTTACTGTTCAGCTATAATATAGAGATATTTTATTTAATCACAACTGTGAGCCTGCAAAACCCCTGCTCCGGGCCGAAGGAGTTGGGTACGGCCAGCCACGGCTCAAAGAGCGGAAGAAGCTGCACCAGGACAAAACGGGAATATGTGGGCGGGCCGGCCGCCTCAGCTGTGTGCATTTATCGGGCACCAAGGCCCTATTTACCAGGTGTTCACCGCCGCAAAGCGTGCTGGCAAACCCACCCGTACGGCCTCGTTAGCGGCGGGCACCGAAACAAATAAATTGAAATAGTGTGTATTGAAAAAAAATCCGTATTATTGATAATATTTAAATAAAATACAGCACTTAGGGTATGAACACTGCTTTCGACAAGGCGTACGAAGCGTACGTGGTGCGCAAACAAGCCGAGCGCCAGGCGCACCTGCTGCGGTTGCGGCAAGAACTGCTGGCTTCCATGTCAATGGCCCCGATTGGGCGGACGATGGGAGCGGCAAACCGCGCCAACTCCGGCGCGACACGGCAGCCCCAGGCGTTGGGGCATGCGTGAAATTTAGCCGGCAATGCGGTAGCCCGGAACGGAATACCGCATTGCCAGCCGTGACTTTGGCCAACAGTCTGGCCCAAATGCGACCCGGCCACCGGCTACGAGCGGCTGGCTCAGCACTTGTCAACAGCTTTTGTCAACAGCTTTGGACCCAGGAACCAGGGACGCCGCCGGGCCCCGGCAACATGGGCCGGTATAAGCGGGCCTCCCGTGACCAACCCGTTGGGCAGCCCCGCGCCTGGCTAAAAAAGCATCGCCACCAACGCGGTTGCCCCAGGACGGGAGCCATCTTTGGCGGCGGGGCCAGGCAGGACAATACGGCCCCGACCCTACCGGTTTACCCGCCTTTTCCGGTCGGTCTGACGCCCCACCAGCCCAGCCCGAATTGGCAGCACGGTGAAATTTACCCACGCCACCAGGGCGGGCCGTGAGAACCAATCGGGGACCTACGCGGTTGAGGACTCATTAATACATGTGCATGTATTGGGTACCTTTATGCTTATGGATACCAAGTCCCTCGTTAAAATTGCCAAAGCCCTGAGCGACCCCAACCGCCTGCGCCTGCTTCAGGAAATTTCGCAAGCCCCGCAAGTAGCTTGTGCTGACCTGTTTGATGTTGCGCCCCTCAGCCAGCCTTCCATGTCGCACCACGTGAAGGCGCTGGTCGAGGCCGGGCTGATAGAATCGCGCAAGGACGGGCGATGCGTGCACTTGTCGGTGAATCTGGAAAAGGTGCGAGAGTTAGAGTGCTTCCTTCAGCTGTTGAAGCCAAGCCGCCAGGTGGCCGTCTAAAAGAACCAACCACTGGTTTTTTCTGATTCTTAAAACATCAACGGTTGTTTATGGGTTTATGTAAAATACGCTTCTGGCTGGCGTTTTGGGCCTTTGCCGGCCGCAACGCGAGGTAAGAGGCGGCTGTTTAGCTGATTTTTTTGACAAAATACATCAACGCATTATTATTAATTAATGCTTTTTTAGCGGCGGATTTCTCATCGCTGCATTACCAGAACCCACGTAGAAAAGTAGCGCCGCCTGGGTTGCGCAGGTCGCAGCGCGCTACGGCTGCTACCAGGCTTCCCGTCACCCACCCTTTACCACTTGTTTGATGTCCAAGATAATTTCTCCCCGCGTAGCGTTTGGCGGCTTGCTCGGCCAGGTGCAGCAGCTCGCCCCCGAAATCTTTGCTCCCAACGGGCAGCACCTGAACCTGCTGGAAGGGCGCTGGCAAGCGCCGGGCACGCCCCGGCCGTTCCGCTCGCCCGTCGACGGCACTGAGCTGGGCGCCCTGCCCATGCTCGACCAGGTTACCGCCCTGCGGGCCGTCGTGTTTGCCAAGCGCGAATCGGCGAGCTGGGCCGCGGTCGACCTCGACGAGCGCCGCGCCAAAGTGCAGGACTGCCTCAACCAGCTGCGCGAGCACGCCGACCTCATCGGCAAGCTGCTGATGTGGGAAATCGGCAAAACGTACAAGGCTGGCTTCACCGACATCGACCGCGCCATTGAGGGCGTGCAGTGGTACGCCGACCACATCGAAAGCCTGCTGGGCACCCGCCGGCCGCTGGGCCTGGTGAGCAACATCGCCTCCTGGAACTACCCCATGTCGGTGCTGCTGCACGCCGTGCTGGTGCAGGCAATGTGCGGCAACGCCGTGATTGCCAAGACGCCCACCGACGGCGGCTTCATCTCCCTGAGCCTGGCCTTCGCCATTGCCCGGCGCTGCGGCCTGCCCGTGTCGCTGGTGAGCGGCAGCGGCGGCGAGCTGAGCGACGTGCTGGTGAAGCACGACGCCATCGACTGCCTGAGCTTTGTGGGCGGGCGCTACAACGGCCGCAACATCGCCGACGCCCTGGGCTCGGTCGACAAGCGCTACCTGCTCGAAATGGAAGGCGTGAACACCTACGGCATCTGGAACTACAGCGACTGGCCCACCCTGGCCGACCAGCTCAAAAAGGGCTACGACTACGGCAAGCAGCGCTGCACGGCCTACGTGCGCTTCGTGGTCGAGCGGCGCCTCTTTCCGCAGTTCCTCGAAACCTACACCGACGCCATTCGCAGCCTCAAAGTGGGCAACCCTACCCTGGTGGACCACGCCGACGACTTGCTGCCCGACCTGGCGTTTGGGCCGGTCATCAACCACACCCAGGCCGAAGACCTCGACCGCCTCTACACCAACGCGCTGAAAACCGGGGCCACGCCCGTTTTCGAAGGCCGGCTCGACCCGTCGCTGTTCCTACCGGGCCAGGACCTGTCGGCCTACCGGGCCCCGCGCGCCCTGGTGGGGCTGCCGCGCCAGAGCGAATTGTACTTCAAAGAGCCCTTCGGCCCGATTGACTCCATCGTGTTGGTCGACCGCGTGGAGGAGCTGGTGGGCGAAATGAACGTCAGCAACGGCGCGCTGGTGGCGGCCCTGGCCTCCGACGACGCGCAGTGGGCCACCCGCACGGCCAAAGAAATCCGCGCTTTCAAAGTCGGCATCAACCAGCTGCGCTCGCGCGGCGACCGCGACGAGGTGTTCGGCGGGCTGGGCGAGTCGTGGAAGGGCGCGTTTGTCGGCGGCAAGCTGCTGGTCGAGGCCGTGACGCAAGGGGCTGTCGGGCAGGTTGTGTATGGCAATTACAACGAGGCCACGCTGTTGCCGGCTACCATTTAGGGCGATTTCAACCCATTATATAGAACGTCTGTCATCCTAAATTACACGGCCCCATGAGAGGTGCCGCTTGAGGCGTCACGCGCCGTTTATGCTGCGGCCAGCGTCGGCCGTCCCGCACCCGTGGGCACGTCCGGCCCCTGGCTGCCGGTTTTAGCCCCTTTTTCGGGCCCAACCGACCGTGGCGGGCAAACCCATTCTTATTTCCGGCTCTTAATCCGCCCGCTTTTCAGCAGGGGCTTGCCGGCACCCAATCACCTAATAACATGAAAATCACGTATTTATTTCTAGCCGCTTTTTTGTACGGCTGCTCAGAGAACCAAGCCCCACAGGCGGCCCAGCCGGCTCCTTTGCAGGCGCTGCCGGTCGTCCAAATCAGCTCGGGGAGCGCCACCACGTACCAGGATTATCCGGCATCCATCGAAGGGGCCGTGAACGTGGAAATCCGCCCGCAGGTTGGCGGCACCCTCGACCGCGTGTTTGTCGACGAAGGCGCGCTGGTGCGGGCCGGCGCGCCGCTGTTCAAAATCAACGAAGCGCCTTACCGCGAGCGGCTTAACACGGCGCGGGCCAGCCTGCACGCGGCCCAGGGGGCCCTGGCCAACGCGCAGCTGGAAGTAACCAAGCTCGCGCCGCTGGTGCAAAACAAAGTCATTGCCGATTTCCAGCTGAAAGCGGCCCAGGCCGCCCGCCAGATTGCCCTGGCCAGCATCGAGCAAGCCCAGGCGGAAGTCGCCTCGGCGCAGATTAACCTGGGCTACACGCTGATTAAGGCCCCGGTGGGCGGCTACATCGGCCGCCTGCCCAAAAAGCCCGGCAGCCTGGTTACGCCCACCGACGTAGCGGCCCTCACCAACCTGTCCGACGTGCACGAGGTGCACGTTTACTTCGCGTTGGGCGAAACGGACTTCATCCAGTTCAAAGCCCAATACCCCGGCAATACGCTGGCGGACAAGCTCAAGCATTTACCCAATGTGGAGCTGGTACTGCCCGATGGCAGCACCTACGCCCGCAAGGGCCGGATTGACCTGCTCGACGGGCAGTTCGATAAAAACACGGGCACGATTACGGTGCGGGCCTCCTTCCGCAACCCGGACGGGCTGCTGCGTTCGGGCAATACCGGCAAGGTGCGGCTGGGCCTGGCCTTCGCCAACGCGGTGGCCGTGCCGCAGGTGGCCACCCTTGAAATGCAGGACAAAGTCTTCGTCTTTCTGGTCGGCGACAGCAACAAGGTCACCAAGCAGCCCATCGTCATCGCCGGCAAAAGCGGCCCCAACTACCTCGTGCAGAACGGCCTGAAGGCCGGCAACCGCATCGTGTACAGCGGCTTCGACCACTTGCACGAAGGGGAAATCATTCAGC
>CAXTCS010000020.1:0-29431 GCA_964242365.1 uncultured Hymenobacter sp.
ATCGAGCAGAGCTTGCTCAGGTTGTGGTAGCCGGCCTGGTCTTTGGCCAGCAGCAGCTGGTGGAAACGCTTGTCCTTCTCCCCTTTGTCTTTGCTAAAGCTCTTTTTGTGGCGGTCCTCCACCAGATAAAACTCGCAGCCGACGATGGGCTTCACGTTGTACTTGTTGGCCTCGGCCACGAAGTTGAACGCCCCGAACATGTTGCCGTGGTCGGTGAGGGCCACGGCGGGCATCCCATCGGCCTGGGCCTTCTTCATCAGGGCCGAAATACTGGCCTGGCCGTCGAGCAGCGAGTATTGGGTGTGGCAATGGAGGTGCGAGAAAACAGGCATGACACTACGCTTAATGAGGAATGAAGAATGAGGAATGAAGAATCGGGAATGGGTTGGTGGCCAATTCCCGATTCTTCATTCCTCATTCTTCATTCTCAAAGATACCCCCGGCCGGTGGGCATTCCCAAACCCGATTTGCCTGCTGCCTGATTCCCTGATGCCTGCGTTTTTCGGGGGTATTCGGCGTCCCGAAAATTCTTTTTAGCGCCCGCCTTACAAGCTGCCGGCCTGCACGCGCAACACCTCGCCCACCTTCACCGACGGGTCGGGCTTGGCATTCCAGGCCTGGAGGTCGGCCACCGTTACCTTGTATAGGCGGGCAATGCCGTACAAGGTTTCGCCCTTGGCGACGGTGTGCTGCGCCACGGTGGCGGGCGTGGTGGCGGGTTTGGGCACGTACAGCGCGGGGTTGGCCGCGCTACCAGCGGGCCGGGCGGCGGCCGGGGCCGGGACCGAAATAGCCTTGGGCGCGGCAGGGGTTGGCTCCGGTGCCCGCAGCACCAGCAGCTGGCCCACGGCCAGGCCCGCCGGGGGCGCCAGATGGTTTAGGGCTATTAAAGTAGCCGGCGAAATCTGGTAGCGGCGGCCGATGGAGTAAACCGTTTCGCCCGGCTCGACGCGGTGCGTGGCCTCGGCAGCGGCTGGCGCGAGCGGAACCACAGCCACGGGCTTAGCAACTGCGGCGGGGCTCGGGGTGGCGGGTATTATCGACCTGGCGGGCGCGGCAACGGGCTTTGCTACCGGCATCGGCGCTGGCTTCAGCACGGGCAGCGGCACGGGTTCGGAGGCCACGGGCGGGCGGCTCAGCACCGCGACGGCCGCCACGGAGTCGGGTTGGGGGGGCTCGTCGGCCAGGGGCTCGGGCGCCGGGGCGGCGGCCGGCGGCGGTAGGGCCGACGTTTTAGGACCCGAAATAGGCGGCTGCACGGGAGGCGGCGCGGGCACCGCCGCCGCGGCCGTAGCCGTCGACAGGGCTTCGCCCCAGCCGTCGCCGTCCGTTGCTTTGTCCTTGGTTACCACGCGCTTGGGCCCGGCGGCCCCGTTTTTGATTTTGATTTTCACCTTGACTTTGGCGTCTTCGGGAGCTGCCGCACGCTGCGCGGCAGCGACTTCGATGGCTTGCTCAACCAGCATGTCGTTGCCCGTGGCAATGGCGGCCGTGGACCGCTCCAGCGCCGCGCCTTCGGACAGCGAGCGGTACTCGACGGCCACCTCGCGGGGCCGCACGTGTTGCAGCCACAGCACCCGGCCGGGGCGCACCTCGTCGACGCGCGACAGGTGGTTTTTGGTCAGAATGGCTTTCTGGCGCACGCCGTATTTCTGGGCCACGTCGAAAATCGTTTCGCCGGGCCGGAGCACGTGGTACTCCACGGCGGCCGCGTCGCGCTTGCTTTCCAAGTAATACGGACGGCCGGGCACGGCGGCGTCGAAGGCCGTCAGCTCGTTGTGGTGCAGGAACTCGCCCAGCCGCTGGTTGGCGCGGCGGGCCAGGTCGGCGGTGGTTTCGCCGGGCAGGGCGATGAGGGCGCGCAGGTCGTTCACCCGCACTTCGGCCGTGTTGGCGGCCACCCTCGGCAGGGCCAGCAGCTCGTTGCTGCTTTGCAGGCGCTGGTTGGCCGCGATGCCGGCGGCCTGGGTGATGTCGCCCACGGGCACGATGAGCGTGTAGGGCCGGTCGGCGGGCACGGCGGCGGCCAGCAGCCAATGGTTGTGCGCGGCCAGCGCCGCCGAGTCGACGTGGAGCGTAAGCGCTTGTTCGGCAATGGTCTGGCCGGCCACGGCCGGAAATTCCGCCAGGCGCAGCACCGGCTTGGGGTTCAGGCCGCAGGCGGGCTCAAAGGCCAGCTTCTGGGCCAGAAACATCAGCACGTAGGGCGAGGTGGCTTCGGTGATGGCGATTTCGGTGGCGTCGGCGTCGGTGGGCAGAATGTACGGTTTCACGCCGCCCAGGCCGGTATTGTAGCTGAGCAGGGCATTGAGCCAGTTGTGCAGCGCGGCGTTGCTGCGGGTGAGGTAGCGGGCGGCGGCGCGGGTGCTGGCCGTGAGGTGCTGGCGCTCGTCCACGGCGTCGTTCACGACCAGGCCCAGGCCGGTGGCGGTTTCCTGCTTGAGCTGCCAGTAGCCCACGGCCTCGTGCGGGCTGCGCGCATTGCCCTGCAAAGCGCTTTCCTGCAAGGCCAGGTAGCGAAAATCCAGCGGCACGCCTTCTTCCTGCAGCACCCGGTCGATGAGCGGAAACGAGGCATCGGCCAAATCGACGCGGGCCTGAAAAGAGGGCTGGTGGCGGCACAGGCCGTCGGCTTTTTGCTGCACCAGGCGCTGGGCTTCTTCGGTTAATACGAGGTGCAGGCCGGCCACATCGAAGGAGGCGGGCACGTCGGGGTGCGGGCGCGGAGCCTGGGATTGGGCCGCCAGCGGGCCGGCCAGGGCCGATAGCAACAACAGGAAAGCAACAGGATTTCGCATAAGCAACGCGGGCAGTTTCGCCCGGAAGCTGCAAATAACCTGATTTTTGGGCAGAAAAGAATGCCCGGCCGGGTGAGCCTCACCTCCTGACCCCCAGTTCGCTTGAAGTGCGAAGCCAAAAAAGAGGGGGCACCGGCTATGCACCTGGCGAGGTGTCTTGATTTTGTAGAATTGTCCGGCTCCCCCTCTCTTTGGGCTTCGCGCTTCAAGCGAACCGGGGGCGGGGGGTGAGGTTGACCCGGTCGGGCACCCGCATAGATGCTATTAATTTGGTCCTCCCCCATCGGGCCGGCCTCCCTCATCGGGCCGGCCTCCCCCACCGGGCCGGCCGGAGCCCCGGCCTTCGCGCCCGCCGCCTTCCGATGGCGTCGGCGCTACCACGTTGCCGCTGCGGATGTTGTAGGTAAACATCAGCATGAAATACCGCTGCAAAATCGTGGTCTGCACGTCTTCGTAGTAAGCATCGGTCACGTTGCGCTGGATGGCGCGGTTCTGGCCGAGCAGGTCGAAGGCGTATATTTTGATTTCGCCGCGCTGGCCGGGGAATATTTTCTTGCCCAGGCTGGCATTCCAGAGGATGTATTGTTGGTTGTAGCCAGCCGAGAGGCCCGAATAGGCCTGGTGCACGAGGTCGGTGGCGAGGTTGATGCCCGGCCCCACAATCCAGCCCAGCCGCAGGCGCGTTACCTGCGAGAAGTAGTTGGTGTTGAGGCGGCTTTGCAGCGTGTTGCGCACGTAACTCTGGTTCGAGGTAGTCGAAGCCGTGAAGTCGAGCTGGGGGCTGATGTTGGAGCTGAGCGTGAGGCCGGCGCCGAACGACGGCACGCGGGCGTAGTTCAGGCCCCCGTTTACCAGGCCCGGCGTCTGCGTGAAACCCGCGTTGGCGCTCAGGTTCACGTTGGTTTTGAGGGCCTTGATGGGCCGGCCGTAGCTCACCAGCGAGCGCACCGCGTACTGCTGGCTCAGGTTGGTGGGCTGGATGAGCTGGCCGCCGGCGGGCAGGCGCACGCCCGGCGCGCCTTCGGGCACCACGGTGGTGTCGCGGGCCGCCACCAGGGTGCGGTTGGAAATCGGGTGCTGGGTGAACGAGCCCGACAGCAGCGCGAAGAAATTGCTCGATACTTCGGGGTTCGAAGCCGAATAGCGGAGGTTGGCCGAGTGCTGAAATTCCTGCCGCAGCGCGGGGTTGCCGATGGTGAGCTGCAAGGGGTTTGAGTTGTTCACCACGGCCTGCAACTGGCTCACGCTGGGCGGGTTGGTGTTGGTGCGGTAGTTGAGGCGCAGGTTTTTCTGGCGCGAAAAACGGTAGTTGAGGTTGGCGTTGGGCAGCACGTTCACGAAGTAGTAGCGCCCGATGCTGGGCCGGGGGTACTGCGCGTCGCTGTACAGCTCGGAGTATTGCCCGGCCAGGCCCACGCTGGCCTGGTACTTGGGCGTGATGTGCCGGTACGTGAGCCCGCCCGACTGGGTTAGGTAGTAGTTTTCGAACACGTTGCTCAGGCCCTGGTTCAGCTGCCGGGTGTCGCCGCCGAGCACGTCGTAGGTGTACTTGTTCGAGTTATTGGGTGCGTAATTGATGGCGTAGTTGCCTTGCAGCACGTCGTGCTTGGTCAGGGCTTCGGTGAGGGCCAGGTTGGCGTTGATGCTGCCGCCGTGCTGCCGGAGGTCGCTGGTCTGGTTGAGGTTGTTGAGGGCCGAGCCGGTGTCCGTGGTTCGCAGGGTGGTGTTGCTGGTGCGCTGGCTGTAGGTGCCGCCCACGCTCAGGCTGGCCGTGCGGCCGGCTTTGGCGAAGCGGTGGCGCAGCAGCAGGTCGCCGCCGATGTTCAGGCCGTTGTTGTTGGCGCCGTAGAGGCTGTTGATGTTGCTCCGCGCGGTGTCGGCGCGGCGCGTGAGGCCGGCCACGGTGCTGGCGGCATCGTTGAGCTGGTAGCTGAAGCGCGGCCGGAACAGGATGGAGTTGGCCGAATCGATTTTGTGCTCCAGCCGCAGGTTGAAGCGCTGGTTGGTGTTGAGGCTGTTGGTGGTGGCGTTCTGGATGAACGTGGTGCCGGCCGGCAGCACGTACTGGCGCTGGGTGTTGCTATTGAGCCTGTTTTCGGCCCGGTTGAAAAAGTAGCTCGCTGAAAGGTCGGTTTTCTTGTTCCACGAGTCCGAATAATTCAGGCCCACGGCGTTGGTTTTGGTGATGCCCCCGCTCTGGTTCACCAGAAAGTCACCGGCGTTGCCGCCATTGCCCGGCGCGCCGCCCCCGCCGCCCTGCCCGCCCCGACCACCTCCCCCGCCCCGGCCGGTGCCGCCCTGGTTCGAGTTGCCCACCACGCCCAGCAGGTCTTCGGTGCCGAAGTTCTGCTCGTTCACGTTGTTCGACTGCGCCAGCACCGACAGCCGCTGGTCGCCCTTGAATTTGTTCACGTTGCCGCTGGCTTTGTAGCGGTCGGTGCCCGCGCCGGCCACCACCCGCCCAAAGGTGCCGTTGCGGAATTCGACCTTGGTCACGATGTTGATGGTCTTGGTCGTGTTGCCGTCGTCGAAGCCCGAAAAGCGGCTTTGCTCGCTGCGCTGGTCGAATACTTCCACTTTGTCCACCATTTCAGCGGGCAGGTTTTTGAGCACCGCGTCGGGGTCGTTGCCGAAAAACGGCTTGCCGTCGACCAGCACCTGCTGCACGTTTTCGCCCTGGGCCTGCACCTTGCCGTCGGCGCCGCGGCTCACGCCGGGCAGCTTTTCGAGCAGGTCGCCGGCGGTGGCGTCGGGGTTGGTTTTGAAAGCGCGGGCGTTGAACTGGGTGGTATCACCCTTCTGCACCGACTGGGCCGCGGCGCCCGTGACCACCACGCCTTTTAGCTGCACCCCGCCGGCTTGCAGCGCCAGCGCGCCCAGCTGCACCGGCTGCCCCGTCACCGTAACAACCTGACGTACTTTCAGGTAGCCCACAAAGGACGCATCCAGAATGTAGCGCCCGGCCGCCACGTTGTCGAACTGAAACCTGCCGTCGGCATCGGCCGCCGCGCCGGTTCTGGCCGAGTCGGGCAGGTGAATCAGCAGCACGTTGGCCCCGATGAGGGCCGACTGGTCTTTGCCGTCGGTCACGCGCCCGCTCACCGTGGTGGGCGCCTGGGCGTGGGCGGCACCCAGTCCTAGCAAGAAGAAAAAGAGTAACAGTTTTTGAATCACGGATGTATCGGATTATACCTTTCGCAACAGCAGCAGCCCGTCGCGCAAGGGCAGGAAAACGGGCTCTACCCGCGCATCGCGGGCCATTTTGTCGTTGAACGCCCGTACGAAAGGCGTGTCCTTATCGCCGGTTTTCAGCTCGTGGGCGGGCAGCACCTTGCCGCTCCACAGCACATTGTCGACGATGAGCAAACCACCGGGCCGCACCTGCTCAATAACTGCTTCAAAATAAGCGTCGTTGCTGCGCTTGTCGGCGTCAATAAAGACCAAGTCCCACACTTCATCGACCAGGCCCGGCAAAACGTCGAGCGCCGCGCCGATGTGCAGGCGCACCTGCGCCGCGATGCCAGCCGCCGCCACGTAGCGCCGGATGCGCGCCTCTTTTTCCGGGTCTATTTCGATGGTGTGCAACAGCCCGTTAGCCGCCAAGCCCTCGGCCAGGCACAGGGTAGCATAGCCGCAAAAGGTGCCGATTTCCAGCACCCGCTGGGGCCGCAGCAGGTGGCTCAGCAGGCTCAGGAACCGGCCTTGCACGTGGCCGCTGCTCATGCGCGGGAGCATGGTTTGCAGGTGCGTTTCGCGGGTGAGCCGGGCCAGCAGCGGCGGCTCGGGGGCGGAGTGAAGTCCGGCGTAAGTATCGATGGCGGCAGTCATGTTATCGCTTGGTAAAATTTACCGCAGAGGGCGCAACCGAAACACATACACCCGAAAACCCGACTTACCGGGCCCGTAGCTTGAATCTACAATCTGATACAATCCTTCGTAGCGGTACACGTAGGGGCCACCGTCTTCGGGGGGTACTTTGCGGAGCACGCGCACGGGCAGGCCGGTTTCGGCGCTTTTCAGCAGGGCCAGGTTGGTGCCGGTGGCGGCCTGGTCGGCTATTTGGTGCCCGGTTTTGGGGTCGCGCCCGCCGTTGCCGGCGTAGCGTATTTCCTGCTCTTCAAATTGGTCGTCTTCGTACTGACCGGCCAGCACGATGCTCTCGGCCCCAAGCTGCTGCGTACCGCACACACCCGCCCGGCGCGGCCGATGCACGCCACTAAAGGCTAATGCTAACCGGTTGCGGAACGTATCGCTTGGCCGGTAGCTGCCCACGTGCCCGAACACCGGCTGGCTCATTTGCCTTCCGGCACGTATTGCAGCACGCTCAAGTGCTCGTCGGTCAGCACTTCGTTGGCCATGTCGCGCAGCTCGGCCGCCGAGACTTTCTCGATTTTCTCAAAAATCTCGCTCAAAGGCTCCACCCGGCCCAGGTCGAGCGTGCTTTTGCCCAGCAGCTGCATCAGGCCGCTGTTGCTCTCCTCGCTCATGGCGAGCTGGCCCATGAGCTGGTGCTTGGCGGTGTGCAGCTGGTTGGTGGTGAGGGGCTTCTCGCGCAGCAGCTTCAATTCCTTTTGCACCAGGCCCAGGGTGCGGCTGAGCTGCTTGCCCTCGGTGCCGAAGTAAATGCCGAACAAACCGGTGTCGGTGTAGGGCGAATACGTGCTGTCGATGGTGTACACGAGGCCGTATTTCTCGCGCACCGCCAGGTTGAGGCGCGAGTTCATGCCGGGGCCGCCGAGGATGTTGTTCAGCATGAAAAACGGGATGCGGCGCGGGTCGGCCAGCGGGTAGGCCGGGCCGCCCAGCAGGCAGTGCGCCTGCGAAATGGGGCGGGTTTCGACCTGCGACTTGCGCTCGTAGCCGCCCACCGGGCGGCGGGTGCGCGGCCCCAATTTGGCCGGCAGCGGGGCCAGAAATTTATCAGCCAGCCGCTTCACGGCCTCAAACGTCAGGTTGCTCACCGAGCTGAACACCAGCCGGTCGGTGCGCATTTGCTCGCCCAGGAAGGCGTGGAAATCGGCGCTCTGGAAACGGCTCACGCTCTCGCGGGTGCCCAGAATGTTGACGCCCAGCGGGTGTTCGCCAAACACGACCGTGTCGAAATCGTCGATAATGGCGTCTTCCGGAGCGTCCTGGTACATGCTCATTTCTTCCAGAATTACGCCCCGCTCCTTCTCCACCTCGCGGCCGGGAAATACGGAGTTGAACGTGAGGTCCGTCAGCAGCTCGAAAGCGCGCTCGAAATGGGTGCTGAGCAGCGCGGCGTAGAAACAGATTTTTTCCTTGGTCGTGTAGGCGTTCAGCTCGCCGCCCACGGTTTCGAGGCGGTTGAGGATGTGGAACGACTTGCGCTTTTCGGTGCCTTTGAAGGCCATGTGCTCCCAGAAGTGGGCCAGGCCCTGCTGGTGCGGGGCCTCATCGCGCGAGCCAATATCGAGCAAAAACCCGCAATGCGCGATTTTGGTGTGCGGTACCTGCTTGTGTAAGAGGCGGATGCCGTTGGGATATTCGTGAATGTGATAATCAAGCATAAGTTATGCAAAGGTACCGGACGCTGCGCTTAATGAGGAATGAAGAGTGAAGAATGACAAATTGTTAGGCGGTAATTCCTCATTCTTCATTCCTCATTCTTCATTGTCGCTAGCAGTTGCCCTACCTCAATGCCGTAGGCGCAGCGGAAGTGCCCCAGCGGGCAGGCGCCGTGCCCGTGCAGCCCGCAGGGCCGGCACGCCAGCGGCTCCCTGGTTTCCACGACGAAGGAAACCGGCGACAGCGGCCCGAACCCAAACGCCGGCACGGTGCTGCAAAACACCGCCGTGACCGGCGCGTCCACCGCCGAGCACAAGTGCAGGGGCGCCGAGTCGTTCGCGTAGTTCATCAGCGCCCCGCGCATGAGCGCCGCCGAGGCCAGCAGGCCGATTTTGCCGGCGATGCTGGTCACGTTGGGCCGGCCGCTGGCGGCGGCCAGGCGCTCGCAGGCGGCCACGTCGGGCGGGCCGCCGAGCAGGTACACGCGCAGGTGCGGAGGCAGCTCGGCCAGCAGCTCCAGCCACTTGGCCTCCGGGTATTGCTTGGTGAACCACACCGAAGTGGGGGCCAGGCAGATGTAAGCACCGTCGGCGGCGAGAGCGGCGGCCGTGGCCTCGTCGGCGGCTGAGGGATAAAGCTTTGGTAATGAAGAATGAGGAATGAAGAATGAAGAATTATCGGGCGACAATTCTTCGTTCAGCAGCCGCAGGTTGCGCGTCACCTCGTGGGTGCCGTCGCCGATGGCGTGCGGTACGCGCCGGGTAAAAAACCGGCTTAACGGGTTTTTGGCGAAGCCCACCCGCTCCGGCGCCCGCGAAAAAGCGGTGAGAAAGCCCGTGCTGGCAAAGCGCTGCAAGGTCACCACGCGGCCGTATTTCCGGTCCCGAATCTGGCGCAGCAGCTGCCACAGGGCGGCGTATTTGCGGTGTTTTTTGTCCCAAACCAGCACCTGCCGCACGTGCGGGTGGCCGGCGAGCAGGCCCTCGTTGCCGCGCCGCACCAGCACGTCGACCGGGGTGGCGGGCTCGGTTTGGTGCAGGTATTCGAGCAGCGCCGTCATCAGAATAACGTCGCCGATGAAAGCAGTTTGGATGAGCAGCGTGGCGGGCGGGGCGGTTGGCATGGGCGAGCGAGGCGCGAAATTACGGCGGCCTTTTCGAGGGCGCAAAACGGCCCGGCTTTAGGACAGTGTACAATTTTGGAGAAATTAAAAATGAAGAATTAAAAATTAAAAACCTGACGGTTAGGTATTTAATTTTTAATTCTTCATTTTTAATTCCGTTTACCAACGCTGAAACGGCTTTAGGTTAGCTGCGTGGGGCGGCTCAGGACTTCCTCCAGCGAAATCAGGGTTTCGGTGCGCTCGATGCCGTCGATGGGCTGAATGCGGTCGTGCAGGACGTCGCGCAAGTGCTGGGTGTCGCGGCACACCAGGCGGGCAAACACGCCGTACGCGCCGGTGGTGAAGTGAATGCTCACCACTTCGGGAATGTCGCGCAGCTGGTTTACCACGCTGGTATATACCGAGCTTTTCAGCAGGTAAATGCCCAGAAAAGCGTTTACTCCGTACCCCAGCTTCTGGTAATCGATGCGCAGCGTGGCGCCCATCACAATGCCGAGCTCTTCGAGCCGGGCCATGCGCACGTGCACCGTGCCGCCCGACACGTTGACCTTGCGGGCAATTTCGGTGTACGGCATTTTTGCGTCTTGGATGAGCAGGTTGAGAATATTGCGGTCGGTATCGTCAAGTTCGTAATTCCGGGCCATGATTTGCAGAAAACAATTAAGGAAAGCGTAAGATTAATGGGCAAATGTTGAGTGAATTGTAAATTTTCAACCAAACGACACTATTATTTGTACCGCATGACTTGGCATCTTATATTTGTCGTAATCTGAAGCTTAAAACCTCAGCAATAACGTGACCGGGAAAAGTACGCAACGAATGCCGAGTATTCGGCCGCGTTGCCAGCTATTCCGCTTATGGTAAGGGGATATTTCTTCTTACGGCAGTGGTTGATGCGGAAGAGAAGAGGGGAAACCGGGGCAGCGCATCTGGGTGGGTGTGCTCCTCATACTGGTAAGAGGCGGCCTCTGGGTGGGGGCCGCCTCTTCGTGCTTACAGCGATTTCGGGAATGTTGCACTGCCTTCCGCCTGTGGAACCTCACCCCCAACCCCTCTCCCCAAGAGAGGGGAGCCGGATGAGTAAGGACATCGTTTATTAAACCGATGTAGCATTCACTGCCAAGCATTTAGCGGGCGGCCATGGGCACGTGCTGGTTGCGGAACTGCTTCGCGCCGGCTTGCAGGAAGGCGCTGAACTGCGCCACGTCGGGCTCGTAGGCAATGGGGGTAACCAGGGGCTTGTTGGTGGCTTCGTCGGGGTCGAGCAGCACGTAGTACGGCTGGGCGTTGAAGCCGTAGCGGGTCACTTGCAGGTCGGCGTTTTGCTTGCCGAGGGTGGTTTTGACCTGGTGGTCGCGGGGCGAGGTGTACCATTCGTTTTGGGGCAGCTCGGTCTTATCGTCCACGTAGAGGGCCACCACCACGTAGTCGTGGCGCAGCTGGTCGAGCACTTGCGGGTCGCTCCAAACGGTGGCTTCCATCTTGCGGCAGTTGACGCAGGCGTGGCCCGTGAAATCGACGAAGACGGGCTTGTGCTGCTGGCGGGCCACGCGTTTGGCTTGTTCGAGGTCGAAGTAGCCGTCGAGGTTGTGGGGCAGCTCGAGGAAATCGCCGAAGCGCGGGATTTCGCCCGGCGCGGCGCTGCTCGCGCTGGCGGTGGCCGCGGCGGGGCCGCCGTTTTCGGTGGTGGCCAGCGAAAAATCGTGCTTGCTCTGGGGCGGCAGGTAGCCGGCCAGCAGCGGCAGCGGCGCGCCAAACAGGCCGGGCACCAAATACACGGTAAAAGCGAAGGCCGCCACGGCCATCAGCAAGCGGCCCACGCTGAGGTGGTCGAGCGGCGAGTCGTGCGAGAGGCGGAACTTGCCGAGCAGGTAGAAGCCCAGCAAGGCCGAGAGCACAATCCAGAGCACGATGTACACGTCGCGGTTGAGCAAGTGCCAGTGGTAGGCCAGGTCGGCGGTGCTGAGGAACTTGAGGGCCAGCATCAGCTCGACGAAGCCGAGCACTACTTTCACGGTGTTGAGCCAGCCGCCGGAGCGGGGCAGGCTTTTGAGCCACGACGGGAAAATGGCAAACAGCGTGAAGGGCAGCGCAAACGCCAGCGAAAAGCCCAGCATGCCCACGATGGGCGTGATGCGCTCGCCTCGCGCAGCCAGGCTCAGAATGCTGCCCACGATGGGCGCGGTGCACGAAAACGACACCACCACCAGCGTGAGGGCCATGAAAAAGATGCCCGCCCAGCCCCCTTTGTCGGCCTGCGTGTCCACGGTGTTCACGATTTGGTGGGGCAGGGTGATTTCAAACAAGCCTAGAAACGACAGGCCGAACACCACGAACACGGCGAAGAAAATCAGGTTGGGCAGCCAGTGCGTGCTGATGAGGTTGGGGCCGTCTTCGCCGAGCAGCGCCGACACGAGCACGCCCACCAGCACGTAGATGCCGATGATGCTGGCCCCGTACACCAGGGCCTTAAAAATACCCCGCTGGCGGCTGTCGTTGCCGCTGGTGAAGAGCGAAACCGTCATCGGCACCATCGGAAACACGCAGGGCGTGACCAGCGCGGCCAGGCCGAAGGTGAAGGCCAGAAAGGCGAAGCTCCACAGGCCGCCGGCTTTGTTCACGGGGTCGGCCGGAGCTGGGGCAGCCGTGGCAGCCGGCGCGGCGGCTACTTCCGCACCCTTCGCGGCAGCAGGGGCGTTGGGGCGGGCCGGCGCGGTAGCGGCCGCCAGCTGGGCAGCCGAATCGGGAGAAGTGGGGGCCGCGGCCGGGGCGGCGGGCGCAAGTGGCGGCGCGGCGGCTACTTCGGTTTTTGCGGGCGGGGTGGCGGGCGGCACGGCGCCGGTGGCTTTGGCTGGGGAAGTCGCGCCGGCCACCGCGAGCGGGCCGAAGGTCAGGGTTTCATTGCCGGGCACGCAGCGGCCGTCGACGGTGGTGCAGCTTTGGTACTCGGCCTCGGCGGTGATGGTGAGCGGGCCGGGCTGCAAGACCTTGATGCGCTGGCGCATCTGGCCGGTTTTTTCCCAGAAGGCCACTTCGCCTTTGAAAACCTCGTCCTGCTCGTGGTGCGACTTGACGGCCTGGAGCTTGCCCACCAGCGCGTAGGCCGGGCTGGGCTTGAACACCAGGGTGAACACCACCGGCCCGACTTCGTCGCTAAAATCGGACGCGTAGAGGTGCCATTTGTCGTCGATGCGGGCATTGACGACCAGCTCGACTTCCTCGCCCACTTTGGCGGTGGGCCGGCTCAGGGCGGTGCTCAGGTGGGTAGGCGTGAGAATCTGGGCCGCGACGGGCCCGGCCAGGCCCAGCCAGAGCAACAAAAATTTAATCATCCGGAAATTTTTCATTGGTATATCACGCGTTGTTGCTACTACCGGCTGCCATAATAACAGGAAAAGGCCGGCCCTCGTTGCAGTACCCGCTTTTGCGGCGCTGGGGTAGACGCCGCGGCCGGCGTTTGCTTACACGCGCTTCGGCCCACAAAATAAGGCTGCCGGGATGACAAACGAATGAGCCGAAAGTTCATCGGCCCAACCACGTGCGCCAAACTGCGTACTTTTGAGCAACAAAGGCCCCCAGACCGACCGCGTCGCGGGGGCCGCCGACATGGGTTTACAACTATTACTGACCGTTTTCCTCGTTTTGGTAAACGGATTTTTCGTGGCTGCCGAGTTCTCGCTGATTCGCGTCCGCCTCTCGCAACTGGAGATTAAAGCCAAAGAAGGCAGCCGCCTGGCCGGCCTGGCCATGGGCGTGCTGCACAAGCTCTACGACTATTTGTCGGCCACGCAGCTGGGCGTCACCATCGCTTCGCTGCTGCTGGGCGCCGTGGGCGAGGAGCTGTTTACGGAGGTGATTTTGGGCCTGCTGCCGCGCCTGGGGCTGCACATTGCGCCGCTTACGGCGCACAGCATTGCCGTGGCGCTGGGCCTTATCCTGCTCACGTTCATGCACGTGCTGTTTGGCGAGCTGTTTCCGAAGGCGCTGGCCATTCAGCGGCCCGAGGCGGTGAGCCTGGCGCTGGTGCTGCCGCTGCGCGGGTTTTACTACATCACCCGGCCGCTGACGTGGTTTTTGTCGAAGGCGTCGAACCTGCTGCTGGGCGCGGTGGGCATCCAAAACGTGCACGGCACCGAGGCCCACACCTCGGACGAGCTGCGCCTGCTCATCGACCAAAGCAAGGAGAGCGGCGAAATTCAGGATTCGGAGCACGAGCTGATTGAGAACGTGTTTCAGTTCAACGACCGGATGGTGAAGCAGATTATGGTGCCCCGCACCAAGCTCTCGGCCCTCGACGTGAACGCGCCCGCCGAGGAAATTCTGGACATGGTGTTCAGCGAAGGCTTTTCGCGGATGCCGGTGTACGAGGGCAACATCGACAACATCGTGGGCGTGCTCAACGTGAAGGACCTGCTGCCCATCATCCGGCGCGGCGAGCCGGTGGAGCTGGCCCGCATCATGCGCCCGCCGTACTTCGTGCCCGAAACCAAGAAAATCAACCGCCTGCTGCGCCAGTTTCAGCGCAAGCACATCGTGATGGCGGTGGTGAGCGACGAGTTCGGCGGCGTGTCGGGCATCGTCACCATCGAGGACATCATGGAGGAGCTGGTGGGCGAAATCCAGGACGAGTACGACAACGAGGTGCCCGTGGTGGAGAAAGTGGCCGAAGACGAGTACCGCGTGAACCCGGCCACGCCCATCTCCGACGCCAACGAGTACTTGCCCTTTCCGCTGCCCGAGGGCGAGGACTACGAAACGGTGGGGGGCCTGCTCAACGTCATCTACGGCAGCATTCCGGAGGTGGGCGACGTGGCCGTGCTCGACCCCTACGAGTTCCGGGTGCTGCAACGCTCGCGCCGCGCCGTGGAGCTGGTGCAGCTGCGCGTGACCACCACGGCCGAGCGCGCCGAGCCGCGCGGGGACTTGGGGGCTGAGGTTTAGGAGCGGTTTTCGGGTTGGGGTAGACGGGGAACCTCACCCCCGGCCCCTCTCCAAAAGAGAGGGGAGCCAGACGACTTTATACGCCAACCGGAGAATCGTTGCAGGACCGGAAATACCGCCTTGTGGCGAGAGGCGGGGCGTTGGACGCGGCGGGCAACCGGGCTGCTCAGGACCGAAGGGCCAGGGCTTACGTACCAAAAATCAGGCAGTGGCTTTGCCCGGCGCTTCAGCGCCGGGAAGCGGGGCGATGGTCTTTTGTGGAGGCTTTAGCCCTGGGTGTTCCGGCCACCAGCCTGGGCTAAAGCCCCAAAACATGCCCGACTGCGGTTCCCGGCGCTGAAGCGCCGGGCAAGGAAAACCCGGCCAGTTTGAGGCGGAAGCCTTGCCAAAGAGCCGGAACGGGAGGCGCCGCTTCTGGAGCAGCTGAGAAACTGAAGTGGTTGGGCTGAAAGCAGAACTGGTTGGGGTAAGACCCCAAACTGGTTATGCTTTCAGCCCAACTGGTTTGGGTCGGGCCCGAACCGGTTGCCAAAAAAGCACAACTGGTTGGGGTCGGACCCAAACCAGTTGGCCTGAAAGCGGAACTAGTTGCTCTTTTTTGGCAACCGGTTGCCAAAAAAGCACAACTGGTTGGGGTCGGACCCGAACTGGTTGCCAAAAAAGGGCAGTGGGTTCTGCTTTTTTGGCAACTGGTTGGGGTCAGCCGCTACGCGCTGCTACTCCGGCGGTGGCCCGCACGCAGCAAAGCCCGACCATAACCCCCGCCAAACCGGACTCGTTAGGAAATTTTTCATCCTAACCTTTCCAAACCAATGGCAACCCAACAAACGGCCCTCATCACGGGCGCCACCAGCGGCATCGGCCGCGAGCTGGCCAACTGCTTCGCGCAGGACAAATACAACCTCGTTATCGTGGCCCGCGACCAGGGCGAGCTGAGCCAGACGGCCGCCGAAATCAAGCAGCAGTTTGGCGTCGAGGTCACGACCATCGCCAAGGACCTGTTTCAGCGCGATGCGCCGTTTGAGGTCTATAACGAAATCAAAGCCAAGGGCCTCAAGATTGACGCGCTGGTGAACGATGCCGGCCAGGGGCAGTACGGCACGTTCGATACGACCGACATCAACCGCGAGCTGGACATTATTCAGCTAAATATTGGGGCTTACGTGGTGTTTACCAAGCTCTACTTGCAGGAGTTCGCGGCCCGGAACGAGGGCAAAATCCTGCTCGTGGGCAGCATCGCGGGCGAGCTGCCCGGCCCGCTGCAAGCCGTGTACCACGGCACCAAGGCCTTCGTGAATTCCTTCGCCGAGTCGATTCAGGAGGAAAACAAGGACAGCAAGGTCGTCATCACCAACCTGCTGCCCGGCCTCACCGACACCGACTTCTTCAACAAAGCCGACATGACCCGCGCCACCAACGTGGCCGAAGGGCAGGCCGCCCCCGCCGCCGACGTGGCCAAAGACGGCTACAAAGCCCTGATGGCCGGCGACAAGCGCGTCATTTCCGGGATGCGGAACAAGGTGCAGGTATCGGCCAGCAACGTGCTCCCCAACGCGCTGGTGGCCGCCGAAGTGCACCGCGAAAGCAAGCCCGTGGACGGCAACGAAAGCGCCAAGTAACGCGCCGCTGCGGATAAAAGAACGGTCATGCCGAGCGCAGCGAAGCATCTTGCGTGGGGGAAGTAAACCAATCGATTGAGTTACTACCCCACGCGAGATGCCTCGGCTGCGCTCGGCATGACCGTTCTTGTTTGTTCGTTGCGGCGCTATTCCTTTTCGGTCCTCAAATCAGCTTTTGTACCCAGCGCAGCGGCAGCCACTTCATGGCGCGGGCCATCAGGGCCCAGGGCCAGCCGGGTACAAAGGCTTGCACGGGCTCGCGCTCGATGGCTTTCACCAGAGCCCGGCAGCCGGTTTCGGTGTCCACCATGTAGGGCGTGCTTTTCACTTTGGCGTTGATTTCGGAGCGGATGTAGCCGGGGTACATGATGCTGACCCTGATGGGCGAGTTTAGCAAATCGGCCTGGATGCCTTCGGTGAGGGCGGCCAGGCCAGCCTTGGTGGCGGCGTAGGTGGTTTGGGCCCGCGGCATGCCGCGCATGGCCGACACGGACGAAATGGTCACCAAATGTCCCGCGTTCTGGGCCCGGAAAATTTCCAGCGCGGCCTCGCACTGGGCCAGCGCGGCCACGAAATTGGTTTGGGCCGTTTGCACGTTGGCGTGAAAGTAGCCGGTGCCCAGCGACGCGCCCTTGCCCATGCCGGCGTTCACGATGATGCGGTCGAGGGTGCCCAGGTCGGCTTTAAAAGCCCGAAACACCTCAAACACCTGGGCGTGGTCGTTCACGTCGAGGGCCCTGACGAAGACTTTAATGGCCGGGTAAGCGGTTTCCAGCTCCGTTTTTAAGGCGTCGAGGCGGTCGGTGCGGCGGGCGCAGAGGGCGAGGTGGCGGCCCATGCGGGCGTATTCGCGGGCCATGCCTTCGCCCAGGCCCGAGCTAGCCCCGGTGATGAGAATGTTTTGGCGGACGGTCATAGAAGTGGGGTAAGTAATTGGGGAAGCGTGCGCCGGTACCGCCGAGCTGTGCTTGGCCTGGTGTAGGCTAGCCTGGGGGCCCTAAGGCAAGGCCAAGCACGGCTTGGCGGTACCGGCTAGCCGCCCTGCCGCATCGCGCGGCGGCAGCGCCAGTGCAGGTAGTGCACGAAAATCCAGAAATTCTTGAACGCCGGGTTGCGGGTTTGCTTGTGGTGGTAGCGGTAGTAAATCTGCTGCGCGATGGCGGAAAGCCGGAACAGGCCATACACTTCGTAAAACGCCCAATTCTTGGGCTGGAAGCCGGTTTTCTCGCAGTAATAGGCCACCACTTCTTTCCGGCTGAGCATGCCCGGCAAGTGGGTGGGCTGGCGGCGCGTAGCCTGCGCCAGGAAGTCGTCGTCGGCCTGCACCCAGTAGGCCAGCAGATTGCCCAGGTCCATGAGCGGGTCGCCGAGGGTGGCCAGCTCCCAGTCGAGAATACCCAGGATGCGCGTCGGGTCGTCGGCGTCGAGCACCACGTTATCGAACCGGAAGTCGTTGTGAGTGATGCAAATTCGTTCCTGGCTGGGCTGGTGGGTTTCGAGCCACGCCACAATGCGCCGGCCGCTGGGCACGTTCCAGGTGCGGGCCTGGGCGTAGCGCTTGCTCCAGCCCGAAACCTGGCGCTGGGTGTACCCCGCGCCGCTGCTCAGGCCGGCCAGCCCGGCGGCCTGGTAGTCGACCTGGTGCAGCTCGATGAGCGCATCGAGCACGTTCAGGCAGAGCTGGCGCACGGTAGCGGGCGGCAAAGCCAGCCCGCGCGGCAGGTTTTTGCGCGGAATGATGCCGGCCACGCGCTCCATCACGTAGAAATCGACGCCGATAACGGACCCGTCCGCGCAGTACGCCACCATTTCCGGCACGTAGGAAAACACGGGTTTTAGGGCCGCTTGCACGCGGTATTCGCGGCCCATGTCGTGAGCCGATTTGGCCTTGGTGCCCGCCGGCGGCCGGCGCAGAATGAGGTCGGCGTTGTCGTATTCGAGCCGGTAAGTCCAGTTGGAGGCGCCGCCGGCGTACTGGGTCACGCGCGGGGTGCCGCGCAGCGCGGGGCGCTGCTGTTTCAGCCAGGTGTCGACGGCGGGCGCGTCCAGCTCTTCGCCGGGGCGCGGCGGGCCGGCCGTGTCGAGGAGGCGGGCGGTGGATTCGGTGGGCATGGCTTCAACAGCGTATTTAGCGCGTCATGTCGAGCGTAGCCGAGACATCTCGCGGGCAATGGTAAATAATTACTTGCGCGGGCGAGATGTCTCGGCTACGCTCGACATGACGTTCTGTTTGACAGACGTTCTGTTTGACAGACGTTCTGTTTGACAGACGCGCTATTTCTCGTGCTTCAACTTGTACTTGGCCAGCTCGAGCCGCGCCACGGTGGCGCGGTGCACCTCGTCGGGACCATCGGCCAGGCGCAGGGCGCGGGCCACGGTGAACAGCGCCGTGAGCGGCACGTCGTGCGACACGCCGGCCCCGCCGTGAATCTGAATGGCGGCGTCAACCACCCGTTGCAGCACGTTGGGCGCGACGACTTTGATGGCCGCAATCTCGTTCATGGCAGCTTTCACGCCCTGGTTATCAATCTTCCAGGCCGCGAAGAGGGTGAGCAGCCGGGCCTGGTCGATGGCCATGCGCAGGTCGGCCACGCGCTCGAGGTTGCCGCCCAGGTGCAGCAGCGGCTTGCCAAACGCGGTGCGCGCCAGCCCGCGCCGAATCAGCAGCTCCAAGGCCCGCTCGGCCGCGCCGATGCAGCGCATGCAGTGGTGAATGCGGCCCGGCCCGAGGCGGCCCTGGGCGATGGCAAAACCTTCGCCCAGGCCCACCAGCAGGCTGGTTTTGGGCACCCGCACGTTCTCAAACCACACCTCGCCGTGGCCGTAGGGCGGGTCGTAGTCGCTGAAGGCAGGCAGCATCCGTTGGATATTTACGCCGGGCGTGGCCAGCGGCACCAGCACCATGCTGTGGCGGGCGTGCGGCGCGGCGTCGGGGTTGGAAAGGCCCATGAAAATGGCCAGCCGGGCATCGGGGTGGCCCAGGCCGGTGGCCCACCATTTGCGGCCGTTCAGCACCAGCTCGTCGCCCTCGGCGCGGACGGTGGCCTGCATGTTGGTGGCGTCGGACGAGGCCACGTCGGGCTCGGTCATGCAGAACACGGAGCGGATTTGGCCGGCCAGCAGCGGCGCGAGCCACTCCTGTTGCTGGGCCGCGCTGCCGAAATAGTGCAGCACCTCCATGTTGCCGGTGTCGGGCGCGTTGCAGTTGAAAACGGTGGGCGCCAGGAAACTACGGCCGGTTTCCTCGGCGATGGGGGCGTATTCGAGCGTGCTGAGGCCGGCGCCGTACGTGGCATCGGGCAAAAATAAATTCCAGAGGCCGGCGGCTTTGGCCTTCGCCTTCAGCGCTTCGACGATGGGCAGCACGTGCCAGGTTTGCCAGTCGGCGCCGGGGTTGGCGGCCAGGTTTTCGCGGTGGTAAGCGTCTTCGACCGGCGCAATGTGCTCGCGCATAAAAGCCTGGACGCGGGCGAGGTAATCCTGGGTTTTGGGGCTGGGGGTGAAGTCCATAAAGTAGCGCAGACGCTGCGAGTCCGCGTGAAGTAAGTTCAGGCATCGTTCGACCGCGCGGGCTCGCAGCGGCCGCGTTACGTCACGAAATCACGCCGCTGTCAATCACCAGCTGCGTGCCGTTGGTGTAGCTCGAATCGTCGGAAGCCAGGTAAATAAACGCTTTGGCCACTTCCTCGGCCCGGCCGAGGCGCTTCATGGGGCTGGCGGCAATCATCTGTTGGCGCAGTTCGGGGGGCGCGTCTTTGATGAGCGGGGTGTCGATGTAGTACGGGCAAAGGGCGTTCACGCGCACGTTGCGGCGGGCAAACTCCTGGGCGGCCGTTTTGGTGAGGCCCAGCACGCCGTGCTTCGAGGCCACGTAGGCGCTCAGCCCCGGCGCCCCTTTGAGGCCGGCCAGCGACGACATGTTCACAATCACGCCCCCGCCCTGCTTCACGAACTGGGCCAGCTCGTGCTTCATGCAGGTAAACACGCCCGTCAGGTTCACGCCGATGATGCGCTGAAACGACTCCTCGCTGGTTTCCAGGAAGCTAAAAAAGCCTTCGCCGATGCCGGCATTGTTCAGCGCCACGTCGAGCCGGCCAAACTTTGCCACGGTGGCCGCAATGGCCTGCTGCACACTGGCCGAATCGGTGACGTCGAGCGGCACGAAAAGGGCTTCATTTCCGGCGGCCCGCACTTCATCGAGCGTGGCTTGGCGGTCGGCATTGGGCAAGTCGGCGACGACGATTTGGGCGCCTTCCTGGGCGGCGGCCACGGCGGCGGCGCGGCCCAAACCAGAGGCTCCGCCGGTGATGAAAACCACTTTGTTTTCGAGTTTTTTCATGGGAATGTAGCACATGCTTTAGCTTGTGCTGCTTGGCAAGCAATTGAAAATAAACCAGCTATTTCTCTCCTATCCGGCACAAGCTGAAGCCTGTAGCACTAAAACCACGCGTCCTGCATTTCCACCGTCACGGCGTTGGCCGATTGCAGCCTTTTGGCCAGGCTGGGCACTTTCACCAGCTCGTATTCGTAGAAATACTGGGCGGCCATGAGCTTGCCGTGGTAAAAATTCTGGTCGTCGGCATGAGCCGTGGGCAGCGCTTGCTGCGCTACGGTGGCTTGCCGCAGCCACTGCCACGCCACCACCACCAGGCCGGCCAGCTCCAGGTAAAGCGTGGCATCGGCCAGGAATAATTCGTGGTCGTGGGCCGCGACGCCCAGCAGGTGGCCCGTCACCTGCTGCAAGGTGCCCAGCGCTTTGGTCAGCTGCCCGGCCAGCGCCGCCAGTTCGGGCTGGGCCTGCGCGGCGGCGATGGCGGCCTGCATTTCTTCGAGCAGCAGGCCCACGGCCTTGCCGCCGTGCTGGGTGATTTTGCGGCCCAGCAAATCGAGGCCCTGAATGCCCGTCGTGCCCTCGTGGATGGGGTGAATGCGCGACTCGCGGAAGAACTGCTCGACCGGAAAATCGGTGGTGTAGCCGGCCCCGCCGTGCACCTGAATGGCGGCGCTGGTGCTCAGCACGCCCATTTCGGCCGGATAGGTTTTGGCGATGGGCATCAGCAAATCGAGCAGCAGCTCGGCGCGCTCTTTTTCGGCCCCCTCCCCCACTTTGGCCACGTCCATGTAGTAGCTGCAATTGAGCAAAAGGCCCAGGGCGCCTTCCATGGTGGCTTTTTGGAAGAGCAGCATGCGCTTCACATCGGCGTGCCCGATGATGGGAACCTGCGGCTTGGTCACGTCGCGGGCGGCCACGGGGCGGCCCTGGGGGCGGGCGCGGGCGTATTCGAGGGCCGCGTAGTAAGCCGCCGTGCCGATGGCCGCCGCGCTCACGCCCACGGCCAGCCGGGCCTCGTTCATCATCTGAAACATGTAGCTGAGGCCCTTGTTGGGCTCGCCCACGAGGTAGCCGCGGCAGTCGTCCTGGCCCCCAATCATGAGGTGGGCAATGGGCGCGCCCTTGCAGCCCAGCTTGTGGTAGATGCCAGCCGTCACCACGTCGTTGCTGAGCAGGTCATCGGCGGTTTCCTGGCCGGTGGGCAGGCCGGTGGCCACGCGCTGGCGCGGCACCACAAACAGCGAAATGCCCTTGGCCCCCGCCGGCCCGCCTTTTATTTTGGCCAGCATGAGGTGCACCACGTTGTCGCAGGCGTCGTGGTCGCCCGAGGAAATGTAGATTTTCTGGCCGCGCATCCGGTAGTAGCCTGCGTCGGTGGGCTCGGCCGAGGTGGTGATGTCGGAGAGCGAGCTGCCGGCGTCGGGCTCGGTGAGGGCCATCGTGCCCTGCCAGCGGCCGGCGTACATCAGCGGCGTAAACGCGGCCGTGAGCTCCGGCGCGGCAAAGCTGCGGAGCAGATTGGCCGCGCCCAACGTGAGAAAGGGCGGCACGCTGGCCGAATAATTGGTGGCCTGCATGGCAAATACCGCCGCGTTGTAGACGGTAGCGGGCAGCTGCTGGCCGCCCTCGGCGTACGGAAACAGCGCCGTAATCCAGCCATCTTCGCCAAACCGCTGCACGATGGGCCGCACGCCGGGGTGCAGCCGAATGGTGCCATCCACGAGCTGCGGCTCCTGGCGGTCGAGCTCAGTGAGCAGAGGCCGGAGCAGCGTGTCGGCAAACTGGCCAGCCGTGTCGAGCACCATGTCAAACGAGCCCCGGTCGTGGTCCTGAAAATACGGGTACTGGGTCAGGCTTTCGACCCGTAGTACTTCGTGCAGCTGAAACGCCAGGTCGCGGCGGGAATAGGCTTGCTTGGCCATTGTTCGGAAGGAAAGTGGGTGGGAAGGGAAGGCGTAAAAGTACCCGTCCGCTTCAGCCGGCCCAATGACCTAGGTTAAGAAATGACGGCGCCCGGCCTGGCATTCATTTCCCCTCCTGTTTTCAGGCGTTTTTCCGGTCCTGCCTGTTCCCTGCCTACAGCTGCGCCCGCATGCGGCTCAGGCTTTCGGGTTTCACGCCCAGATAGGTGGCGATGTGCCGCTGCGGCACCTGCCGAATCAGTTCCGGATTCTGGCGGAGCAGGGCCAGGTAGCGGGTGCGCAGGTCGTCCATCTGAAAAGCCCGCAGGCGCTCGGTAAGGCCGCACACCAGGTCTTCGTTGATGCGGCGCCCCAGGCGCTCGATGGGCAGCACACGGCGAAAGAGGCGATTGAGGTCGGAAATCAGGATTTCGTGGGCCGTCACGTCGGCCAGGCATTCGAAGTAGAGCTCGGTGGGCACCTGGGCCACAATGCTCAACGTGTCGAAGCAAAAGGAGTTGGCCCCATAAAATGCCGAGGTAATGTCCTCGCCCCGCACCAGGCGGTAGGCGCGGGCCAGGCCGGTTTCGATGAAGTAAAGGCGGTCGGGCACCGGCCCCGGCCGGAACAGCTCGGTGCCCTTTCGAAACGCACAAGGCCGGATAACGGACAGCGTCTGGGCCAGCTCATCGTCGGTGAGGTGGGCGTACTGCTGCAAGTAAGCGCGCATACAAAAAGCTTTATAACAGAGGTTTTACGCGGAGGCAGCCCATAATTATCGCGGCCAGGGCCTTTTCTTTTCGAAAAGTACGCCGCGAACGCAGCACCTTCGCTAGCTTGCATGCCCCTGCGGTGGCACCTTCTAAAATCGTTCGCAGCCGTTCTGGCTGCTCCTTCATGCGTCTTTTCGTTTATTCTCCCTTGAGCGCCTCGGCCCGCGCCTATTTGCAAAAGCAGCTTCCCGCCGAAGTAGAAGCCACTTTCTGCCACGACCTTACCCCCGAGCAGCAATTTTCCGCTTTCCAGGACGCCGAGGTATTGCTCGGCAACCCGACGCAGGCATGGCTGGCGGCGGGCACCTCGCCGCTGCTGCGCTTCTGGCAAATCGACTCGGCCGGCTTCGAGCGCTACCGCAGCGTGCGACTGTCGGTGCCCGTGGCCAACATGGGCGACTTTTTTGCCTGGCCCTGCGCCGAAACCATGGTGGCCGGCCTGCTCGGCCTTTACCGGCACATTCCCGAGCTGGCCGTGCTCCAAAGCCAAAAAAAGTGGGTGGGCGGCGCGTTTTCGCGCAACCGGGCGGGCCAGCTGCGCGGCCGGCGGGTGGTTATTCTCGGGGCCGGCGCCATCGCGTTGGCCGTGCGGCAGCAGCTCGCCGGCTTCGAATGCCACATCCAGCTGCTGGCCCGCACCGACCCGCAGGCGCAGCTGCGCTCCAAAGAAGAGCTGAAAGCCGTATTGCCCGAAACCGACATCGTCGTAAACTGCCTGCCCGGCAGCGCCGAAGGCTTTTTCTCGGCCGAGATGGTGGCCGCCATGCGGCCCGGCAGCATCTACGCCAGCGTGGGCCGCGGCAACACCACCGACGAAGCGGCCCTGCTGCGCCTGCTGCAAGCCGGCTACCTGGGCGGCGCCGTGCTCGACGTGACGGCCGTTGAGCCGCTCCCCACCGATAACCCGCTCTGGACCCTGCCCAACGTGCTGCTCACCCAGCACACCGGCGGCGGTCAGCTTTTCGAAGACCAGGCCAAAGTGGATTTATTGCTGCACAACCTGAGCCTTTTGCGCTCAGGCGAGCTATTAGAAAACCTGGTAGACCTGAGCCGGGGATACTAAAAGACTGTTCACCTAGGCACTGGAACCCCAAAAAGCCCGGCAAAAACCGGGCTTTTTGGGGTTCCAAAGCGGCAGCGGCTATTGCTCGCCGGCCGCTTTGTTCATCACCTCCACGATTTCGGCCGAAATGCCGGTCGTGCTGAAGCCGCCGTCGTGCATCAGGTTTTGCATGGTGACGTAGCGGGTCAGGTCCGAAAACAGGCTCACGCAGTAGTCGGCGCAGGCTTCGGCGGGGGCGTTGCCCAGGGGCGACATCTTGTCGGCAAAGTCGTAGAACGCGTCGAAGCCCGTGATGCCGGCGCCGGCCGTGGTGCGGGTCGGCGACTGCGAAATGGTGTTCACGCGCACTTTTTTGAGCTTGCCAAAGCGCTGGCCGTAGCTGCGGGCAATGCTTTCGAGCATGGCCTTGGCCTGGGTCATGTCGGTGTAGTCGAGGAAGGCGCGCTGCGAAGCAATGTAGCTCAGGGCCACGATGCTGCCCCACTCGTTCATGGCGTCGAGCTTTTCGGCCACGGCCATCATCTTGTGAAACGACACGGCCGACACGTCCAGCGTTTGCTGAAAAAATTTGTAGTCCAGCTCGCCGTAGTGCTTCTTTTTGCGGATGTTGGCGCTCATGCCAATGCTGTGCAGCACGAAGTCGATTTTGCCGCCCAACTGCTCCTGCGCGCCCGAAAACAGCGCTTCCAGCTCCTCCACCGACGTGGCATCGGCCGGAATAATGGGCGCGTTGCACTCTTCGCTCAGCTTGTTGATTTCGCCCATGCGCATGGCCAGCGGCGCGTTGGTGAGCACAAACCGGGCCCCTTCGGCGTGGGCCTTCAAAGCGACTTTCCAGGCGATGGACTGTTCGTTGAGCGCGCCGGAAATGATGCCGACTTTGCCGGCGAGGAGGTTGTTAGCCATTGAGTGACTGAGTAATGGAGTGACTGAGTAATTGAGTAACTGCTGTTACGCAGTTGCTACCGAAGCAAGCGCTTTGGTTGCTGGTTACTGGTTTCTAGTTGCTGGTTTTCTGCGGGTAATTAACCAGAAACCAGCAACTAGCAACCTCTTGCCACGGCCAGCGACGTAAAGGCTCTGCGTAACATCAGGTAGTAATTGAGTGAGTGAGTGAAGGCAGCCGGCCGCTGGGCCAACCAAGATTGACGCGCAAGTTAGCAATTCACTTAGTCACGCAGTCATTCAGTCGCCCTCACGCCACGGTTTCGCCGCGCAGCGCCAGCAACTCCCGCGCGCTTTGGTAGGCGTTTTCGCTGGGCTTGGCGCCCGCAATCATGTGCGCAATTTCCCTGATGCGGTCGTCCTGGTTCAGCTCGCGGATGCGGCTCACCGTGCGGTCGGCGCGGTCCTCTTTGTACACGAAGTAGTGCACGTCGCCGGCCGCCGCCATTTGCGGCAGGTGCGATATGGCCACCAGCTGGTGCTTTTGGGCCATCTGCTGCATCATGCGCCCCACTTTCACGGCGATTTCGCCCGAAATACCGGTGTCGATTTCGTCAAATACAATCGTGGGCAACGCCGTTTTATCGGCCAGCATGTACTTGATGCACAGCATCAGGCGCGAAAACTCGCCGCCCGACGCGGCCTTGCTCAGCGTCTGGGGCTGGGCGCCTTTGTTGGCGGTGAAGAGGATGCTCACCACGTCGATGCCGCTGGTGGCGGGCGCCCCGGTGCCGTGCTGCACCACAATGCGGGCGTGCGGCATCCCCAAATCGGCCAGCAGCAAGCCCAGCTGTTTTTCGAAGTTGGGAAACGACTTGCGGCGGCTTTCCGAGAGCTTGGTGGCCTGCTTGGTCACGGCGGCCAGGGCCGCATCCGAATCTTTGCGCAGGCGGGCAATTTCCTTGTCCAGGCTCAGCACCGAGCTTACTTTCTGGCGCAGGGCGTCGCGCACGGCCAGCAGGGCGGGCAGGTCGCGGGCCTGGTGCTTGCGCTGAAGCGTGTAGAGCACGTTGAGGCGGTCTTGCAGCTCTTCGGCGCGGTCGGGGTCGCCCTCGGTGCGGCGCTCGGCGGTTTCCACTTCGTCGGCAATGTCGTGCAGCTCAATCAGGCAGCTGTCGAGGCGCTGGCGCAGCTCCTTGAAGTTATCGGCGTAGCTGGCTACCTGGCCCAGCAGCTGCACGGCCTCTTTCATGTTGCCGGTGGCGCAGGTTTCGCTGTCGCGCAGCCCGTGCAGCGCCTGGCTCAGCTTGTACTTGATTTCCTCGGCGTGCTCCAGCTGCTTCACCTCCTGCTCCAGCGCGTCCTGGTCTTCGGTGTCGAGGCGGGCTTCTTCCAGCTCATTCAGCAGGAAGCTGTTGTAATCCAGCTCCTTGCTGGCTTGCGCGGCCTGGCTTTCCAGCGTTTGCAAGTCGGCTTCGAGCTTGCGGTACTGCCGGAAGGCGTGGCTGTACATGGTGCGCTGCGGCACCAGCCCGGCGTACAAATCCAGCAGATTGAGCTGAAATACGCCATCGCCCAGCAGCAGCGTGTCGTGCTGCGAGTGAATGTCCATCAGGTTGGCCCCGATTTTCCGCAGCGCGTCCAGCGTCACCGGCGTGTCGTTCACGAAAGCCCGGGACTTGCCGTTGGGGCTGATTTCGCGCCGCAGAATGCAGTGCGTATCGTAGTCCAAATCTTCGGCCTCAAAAATGTCCTGCAACTGATAGTTGGCAATATCGAACTGCCCCTCAATCACGCACTTGCGCTCGGTATCGAACAGCATCCGCGAGTCGGCGCGGTTGCCGAGCAGCAGGCCAATCGCGCCCAGCATGATGGATTTGCCGGCCCCGGTTTCCCCCGTAATGATGTTCAGCAGCGGCGAAGGTCGCAGCTCCAACTGCTCGATGAGCGCGTAATTCTTAATCCGTAAATCGACTAACATTATAATTAATTATGAGTGTTGAATTACAAATTATGAATTAGAAATCGTCCATTCGACAACTCATAATTCATAATTTATAACTCATAATTTATTTAAGTACCGTTTGATATTTGGCCGAATTCGTCGGGTCCACTTCCGTGAGCATGGTCACGAGCTGCTGCTTCATCTGCTGGTCCTGACTGGTGCGGAAAATGTTGGCGATTTCCTCGGCCTTCGCGTCGAAGAAAGCGCGGGCAAATAAAGTATTGGGCCGCAAAACGGCTGCTTTTTGCACCCCCGTCAGGGCCGTCATCACGGCGGCGCGGGCTTCGTCGGGCTTCTCGATAAAGCGGTCGAGCCCCTGCCGGTAGTAGCCGTACAGCCCCGTGCGGAAGTCTTCGAGCTGCGGGTCGGTGATGTTGTCGAGCAGCCAGTGGCGCTCGCGCGTGCCGGTGCCGCGCCAGCCGGCGTCGGTTTCGTTGGTGCTGGTCTGGTTGGCCGAGTAGCTCACCACGTTGCGGGCCAGCTCGTAATAGGGCGTGCCGCCGAGCCGGGTAAACGTGTCGCGGTCCACGCCGATAACGAGGTAGGCGTAGTAGCCCAGCAGCGACGAGAGGTTGGAAACGAAGCTGTTGGGCGAGAAATCGAGGGGCGTTTGGGGCGAGTAGTTGAAGTTGAAGCTCCGGTCGCTGATGCTCATGACGTTGGTGTCGTAGCCGGTGCCGTACACCGGGCGCGTCGAAATCAGGCGCATGGTGGCGTTGTAAGTGCCGTTTTGCGGGATGGCGGTGATGCCGATGAAGATGCGCAGCCGAATCCGCTCCTCGGGCCGGTACGCCTGGGTGGTCCAGGCGCGGCTGTTGAGGAAGGTGCGGATGTCGTTCTGCATCTGCGTCACGATGGTGGGGTCGGTGATGGTGACGTTTTGGGTGCTCACCTGCACTTCGGCCAGCAGCTCCTGGGCGCGGGCGGCGGGGCCAGCGAGCAGCAGAAGCACAAAAACGGGCAGGACCGCACGGAGTTTTTGCAACATTCGCAACATGATAATCAGGTGGTTGAGGCCAGGCGGGCCAGAATCAGACGGACCAGCCCACGGGCCACGTCGGCCTTGGACTGCAATTCAAAACTAACGATTTGGCCGGCGGCATCCAGCACGGTCACCTTGTTGGTGTCGTGGCCGAAGCCCGCGCCTGGGTCGCGCAGCGAATTCAGCACGATGAGGTCGAAGCGCTTGCGTCGCAGCTTGTCCTGGGCGTGCGCCAGTTCGTTCGTAGTCTCCAACGCAAAACCGACGGCAAATTGTTCAGGCCGCTTGCGCTGGCCAAGCGTGGCGGCAATGTCCACGTTTTTCACCAGCTCCAGCGTGAGCGTTTCACCCGATTTCTTTATTTTTTCCGAAGCGACGTGCGCGGGCCGGTAGTCGGCCACGGCCGCCGCGAAAACCCAGATATCGGCCTCATCAGCCACTTCAGAGGCCGCCGCGAACATCTCAGCCGCGGTTTCTACCCGCACCGTGCGGATGAGCGAGCTGGCCGGGTCCGGCAGGTGGCTGGGGCCACTCACCAGCGTCACCTGAACACCTTGGGCGGCAAAGGCTTCGGCCAGCGCGTACCCCATTTTGCCCGTCGAGCGGTTGCCCAGAAAACGGACGGGGTCGAGCGGCTCATAAGTAGGACCAGCGGTGAGGAGAACACGCATATTTTTAATGAGGAATGAAGAATGAGGAATGAAGAATGGAAAATTGGAGGCGGACCCAATTCCTCATTCTTCATTCCTCATTCTTCATTAAGCGCAGCGTCAGCTCCGCCACAATGTCTTCTGGTTCCAGCATGCGCCCGTGGCCGTTGAGGCCGCTGGCCAGCTCGCCGCTGGGCGAATCGAATACGTGGTTCCCGAACGAGCGCAGCCGCGCCAGGTTCTGCGTCACGGCCGGGTGGGCAAACATGTCCAGGTCCATGGCCGGGGCCAGAAATACCGGGCAGCGCGCCGACAGGTAAACCGCGCAGAGTAAGTTGGGGCACAGGCCATTGGCCAGCTGGCCGATGGTATTGGCGCTGGCGGGCGCAATCACCAGCGCATCGGCCCAAAGGCCCAGCTCGACGTGGTTGTGCCACTCGCCAGCGGCGGCATCACGCAAAAAGCCCGTCAGGACGGGCTTTTTGGAGAGGGTGCCCAAGGTAAGGGGCGTTACGAAGGCGGCGGCGGCTTCGGTGAGGATAACCTGCACTTCGGCCCCGGCTTTGATGAGAAGCCGCGTGAGCGCCGCCGCTTTGTAGGCGGCAATGCTCCCGCTCACGCCCAGCAAAATGCGGCGGCCAGACAACGAGGAAGGCAACGACATTCGGCTCAGGCGCGAAAAAAGTGGCTTAGAACAGCTCGCGGGGCACCGGAACTTCTTCCGGCTCGGGCGTGGTGTACTGGATTTTGCCTTGCAAAAACTCTTCGATGGCGAGGCTGGTGGGCTTGGGCATGCGCTCGTACTGCTTGGAAACCTCGATTTGCTCGC
>CAXTCS010000021.1:0-28836 GCA_964242365.1 uncultured Hymenobacter sp.
AGCAGCAGCGCATGGGCCGCAAGCGCGGCGTGGTGATGGACGGCCGCGACATCGGCACCACCGTGTTTCCCGACGCCGAGGTGAAGATTTTTATGACCGCCGAAATTGTGCTGCGCGCCCAGCGGCGGCACGACGAGCTGGCCGCCGCCGGCGAAATCGTGCCCCTGGAAGACATTGTGGAGAACCTGCGCAAGCGCGACTTCCTCGACACAACCCGCGCCGAAAGCCCCCTGCGCCGCGCCGCCGATGCCGTGCTGCTCGACACCACGCACATCACGATTGCCGAACAGGTTGACTTTGTGTTGGACAGGGTGTCGGCCGCACTGTTTGCGGCGGGGCGGAATTAGCGCAATTTCCAGGTGGATATACAGGTTGCGTATTAATTAAAAATTAAAAATGATAAATTAAAAATTTGGCTGTCAGGATTTTAATTTATCATTTTTAATTTTTAATTCTGTACACGGAGTTGGAAACCGCTCTAGGTAGAGGATGACAGCCGGATGCTATGCCGCGCCCCGTTGCCGTACCTTTGCCCCGGCGAATTCCTCGCCGGTGCGTGGTGTTAGTCATTCAGCATGAAGGTCACGATTGATAAAAATTCCGGCTACTGCTTCGGCGTAGAATTCGCCATTCAAATGGCCGAGGACGAATTGGCGCACGGGCAGCAGCTGTATTGCCTCGGCGATATCGTGCACAACCGCATGGAAGTCGAGCGATTGCACCAATTGGGCCTGCGCATCATCGACCGCGAGCAGCTGGCGCAACTGCACGACTGCAAAGTCCTCATCCGGGCCCACGGCGAGCCGCCCGAAACCTACCAGCTGGCCCTGCAAAACAACCTGGAGCTGATTGACGCCAGCTGCCCGGTGGTGCTCAAGCTCCAAAACCGCGTGAAGCACGCCTTCGACCTGAGCCAGCGGCAAGACGGCCAGATTGTGATTTACGGCCAGCCCGGCCACGCCGAAGTCGCCGGCCTCACGGGCCAGACCGGCAACCGCGCCATCATCGTGATGAACGAGGCCGATTTGGACCAGATTGACTTTGCCCGCCCCGTCACCCTGTTCAGCCAGACCACCAAAAGCACGGCCGGCTTCTACAAGATGCGGGCCCTGATGGAAGCCCGCATCCAGGCCGCGGGCGGCACGCTTGATGGCTTCGATGCCAACGACAGCATCTGCCGGCAGGTGAGCAACCGCGAGCCGGCCCTGGCCCGGTTTGCCACCGAGTTCGACGTGGTGCTCTTCGTGAGCGGCCGCAAAAGCTCCAACGGAAAGGCGCTGTTTTCGGTCGTAAACGCCGTGAACCCGCGCAGCTATTTCATCGAGAACGAAGCCGAAATCGAGGAAGAATGGCTGGCCGGGGCGCATTCGGTGGGCATTTGCGGCGCCACCAGCACCCCGCTGTGGCTGATGCAGCAGGTGGCCGAGCGGGTGGAAGGCGTGGGGGAATTGGCGTAGGCCCTTCTGCCGCTAGCTTTGGGAATTGACTTTCCCACTACTCCATGTACTTACGCTTACTAGTGGCCGCTGCGGTGGCACTGGCCGCTACCGGCCGCATCAAGGCCCAGGGTGCTTCACCGGCTGCTACCGTTCCGGCAGCGGCGCCAGGGCCGGTGAATGACTCCCTCACGGCGGAAATCGGCACCAGCTACCTCGACAATAACGTGCGCGGATTTGGCCGGGCCGAAATACTCGGCCCCGATGGCAAGACGCACTTTGTTTGGATTCCGATAAACCTGATGGGCTTCAAGGGATACCTGCCGTTTCATCGGCACAAGGAGGACCTTGACCGGTTTGGCCGCGAACCGTTCAGCATCGATGTCGACAAGGTGCGGTCCATCAAGCTAAACGGGCTGTACCAGGAGCACATCGTGCTGAATGGCAAACGCAAACATCTCATCGCCACGCGCCTGGTTAACGGGCCGGTGGAACTGTTTAACTACACCGAGATTCAGCAAACGGCGGCGATGGTGCCAATGGGAGGCATCGGCACTGCCGCCGTGGTAGCGGTGGGCGCTGGAATTGGCGGCTTTCCCGACCGCCAGTGGTTCCTGCGCCGCACCGGCCAAGGGTTGGTGAAAGTGGTGCGCACCGAGTTTGTAGCACAAATGACCGACTACTTCCACGACGACCCCGAACTGGTGGCTGCTTTGAAAGCCGGCCAGCTGCACTACCGCGAAATGGTGAAAGTGGTACAGGCGTATAACGAATACCTGACCCGGCCCGCCGCTAAGTAGCGCGGGTCACTGCTTGGCCAGCTCCCGCTCATACAACCAGCGATTTTCCTCATCAAACGCTACAAAAACCACGGTTTTAGGAAACTCATGTTCTGCCAGCCACTGCCGCACCTCGCGCATGGCAATGGCGGCGGCCTCCTTCTTGGGGTAGCCGTAAACGCCGGTGCTGATGCCGGGGAAGGCCACGCTTGGCAGTCGGTGCTCGGCGGCCAGGCGCAGGCTGTTGCGGTAGCAGCTGGCCAGCAGCTCGGGCTCGCCGTTGTGGCCGCCGTTCCAGACCGGGCCCACGGTGTGGATGACGTGCGCGGCCGGCAAGCGCCCGCCGCTGGTGATGACGGCCTCGCCGGTTTTGCAGCCGCCTTGGCGGGCCCGTATCTGGCGGCATTCTTCTAAAATCTGGGGGCCGCCGGCGCGGTGAATGGCGCCGTCGACGCCGCCCCCGCCGAGCAGGCTGGAATTGGCGGCGTTGACGATGGCCGCGACTTGCTGGCGGGTGATGTCGCCTTGCACGAGGTGAATACGGGAGGATACGGCGATAGTCATAAAAAATGGGTATATGTTCGCGCAAAGCTGTAATGCTGGCGCCGGGCCCGGCGATTCAGGGCTTACGCTTGGGCGGCGGCAAATGATGCCTGGGCGCCGCTGGCCGACACTTCGGCAACAGAAAGTGGCGAACCCCTGCGGCAAAAGGATATATTTGACCATCAATTTCAATCAAACCAGCTCCTTACGCTCATGGAACCGTTGAACCGCGACCCCTACCTGTGGCAGAAAGCGCGAGCCCGCGCCAAGTTTCAATCGCACCTCGTGGTGTACGTGGTGGTGAACTGCGGCCTCTGGGTGCTGTGGGCCCTGACCAACCGCCGGCACGACGACCTGGTGCCGTGGCCCGTGTGGTCGACGGTGTTTTGGGGCGTTGGGCTGGTGATGCGCGGCGTGGCGGCCTACGGCGGCTTCAACCACGAGCAGCGCACCCAGCGCGAATACGAGCGGCTGGTGCGCGAGCAGAACGGCAGCGACAATTCGAGCCGTTTCGCGTAACCTTCGGCGGCGGGGGAGAGTTTGTGCGGGTATGAAGAACCTGTCGCACTTGCTCGCCCCGCTGCTGGCCGCGCCCCTGCTGCTGGCCGCTGGCCCGGCCCCGGTGAAGCGGGCCCGGCCGGCCCTGGCGCCCGCCGCCACGGCCGCCGATGCCAACCTCAGCAAAATCAAGCTGCCGGCGGGCTTCCGCATCAGCTACTTTGCCCAGAACGTGCCCGGCGCCCGCGAGCTGGCCGTGGGGCCCGACGGCACGGTGTACGTGGGCACCAAAGACGAGGGCACCAAGGGCAAAGTGTATGCCCTGCCCGACAAAAACCACGACGGCAAGGCCGATGCCGTCATCACCATCGCCACCGGCCTGAACAGCCCCAACGGCGTGGCCGTGCGCCAGGGCAGCCTGTACGTGGCCGAAATCAACCGCATTACCCGCTTCGACAACATCGCGGCGAACCTAAAAACGCCCCCCAAACCGGTAGTGGTGTACGACAAGCTGCCCGGCAACCCCTGGCACGGGATGCGCTACATCGCCTTCGGGCCCGACGGGCTGCTGTACGTGCCGGTGGGTGCGCCGTGCAACTCGTGCGAGCCCGAACAGCCCATTTTTGGCACCATCAACCGGCTGAAGCCGGACGGGACGGGCTTCCAGAACGTGGCTACCGGCGTGCGCAACACGGTGGGCTTCGACTGGCACCCGGTTACCAAGGAGCTGTGGTTCACCGACAACGGCCGCGACCTGCTGGGCGACGACGTGCCCTCCGATGAGCTGAACCACCTCACCAAAATCGGCCAAAACTTCGGCTTTCCGTATTTCTTCGCCGGCGACGTGCCCGACCCCGAACTGAGCGCCGGCAAAACGGCCGGCACCTACGTGAAGCCCGCCCGCAAGCTGGGCGCGCACGTGGCCTCGCTGGGCATGAAGTTTTACACCGGCACCAAATTTCCGGCCCAGTACCGCAACCAGATTTTCATCCCCGAGCACGGCTCCTGGAACCGCAGCAAAAAAAGCGGCTACCGCATTTCGCTGGTGAAGCTGGACGCCGCCGGCAAGGCCACCACCAGCTACCAGCCCTTCGCCGAAGGCTGGCTGCAAGGCCAGAAAAGCTGGGGCCGCCCGGTGTGCCTGCTCGTGCTGCCCGACGGCTCGATGCTGGTGAGCGACGACGAGGGCGGGGCCGTGTTCCGGATTTGGTACGCGGGGTAGGGAGTGGTTAGGACGAGCGCGAATGCCGGTCAATCGCTGGTCATGCAGAGCGGAGCGAAGCATCTTGCTTGGGAAAGCAAACCAATCGATTGAGTTACTTCCCCGGGCAAGATGCTTCGCTCCGCTCTGCATGACGTTCTTCTGCATGACGTTCCAATCCGCCGCCGCGCCTATCTTCACCGGATGAACCGCCCGCTCAAGCGCACCCTCGGCCGCCGCGAACTCATCGACTTTCCGGCCTTCGCCCTGGGTGGCGTGGAGGCCAAAGTGGACACGGGGGCCTACACCAGCGCCATTCACTGCACCGACATTCACGTCGCGGCCGATGCCCAGCAGCGGCCCGTGCTGCTGGTGCGCCTGCTCGACCCCGGCCACGCCGACGCCGACGGGCGGCCCCTGGCTTTCGCCGATTTTGGCCTGCGCGACATTCGCTCGTCGAACGGCGAAGTGCAGGAGCGGTACGTCATTCGGGCGGTGGTGCAGCTTTACGGGGAGAATATTGAGGCCGAATTTTCGCTCTCCGACCGGTCCGACATGAAATACCCGGTGCTGCTGGGACGCAGCCTGTTGCGGCAGGGCCGCTTCGTGGTCGACGTGGCCAAACGCAACCTTTCGTACAAAGCCCTGGCCCACGCCGCCGCCCGCCGCGCCCGCCGCTGACTAGTTTTGTGGCGGATGCGGCGGGCTGCTCACTGGCCCGCCCCTTTTCCTGGCCTCCCAACTCACGCCCTCACCCTCTCGCCACCTCCCCGAATGAAACTGGCCATTCTCTCGCGTGAGCCGAAATCGTATTCCACCCAGCGGCTGGTGGAGGCTGCCGAAGCGCGGGGCCACGAAGCAGTGGTCATCGACCATTTGCACTGCAACCTGGTGCTGGAAAAGGGCCGGCCCGGCATCATCTACCACGGCCAGCCGCTGGAGGGGTTCGACGCCATTATTCCGCGCATCGGGGCCTCGGTCACGTTCTACGGCACGGCCGTGGTGCGGCAGTTTGAGATGATGAAGGTGCGCACCGCCGTCGACAGCCAGGCCATTGTGCGCTCGCGCGACAAGCTGCGCTCGATGCAGATTCTGAGCCGGGCCGGCGTGGGCATGCCCAAAACGGCCTTCACCAACTACTCGGAAGACGTGCCCGCCATGATAAGCCAGGTGGGCGGCGCGCCGGTCATTATCAAGCTGCTGGAGGGCACCCAGGGCCTGGGCGTGGTGCTGGCCGAGTCGGCCAAAGCCGCGCAGTCCGTCATCGAGGCGTTTCACAACCTCAAGGCCCGCATCATCGTGCAGGAATTCATTGCCGAAAGCAAGGGCGCCGACCTGCGCGCCTTCGTGGTCGACGGCAAAGTGGTGGGCGCCATGAAGCGCCAGGGCAAGGAAGGCGAGTTCCGCTCCAACCTGCACCGCGGCGGCGTGGGCACGCTGGTCAAGCTCACGCGCGCCGAAAAAGCCGCCGCCCTGCTGGCCACCAAAGCCCTGGGCCTGGGCATTGCCGGCGTGGATATGCTGCAAAGCAAGCGCGGCCCGCTGGTGCTGGAGGTGAACTCGTCGCCGGGCCTGGAAGGAATCGAAAAAGCCACCCAGCAGGACATCGCCAGCCGCATCATCGGCTACACCACCAAACTGGTGGGCAAGAGGAAAGCCCGGCCGAAAGGTAAAAAAAGCCCCGACCACGCGGTCGATGCCCAGTCGGACACGCCGACGGGCCAGTAAGACGGCCGCAGGGGTCCGAAAAAAGGGGGTATTTCGGGCCGTCGAACGCCTGGCGTTTGGGCGTTTGGGCAGCAGCCGTTCAGTCCCGCAACCGCGTCGGCCGGCGCTTCGCCTCCGCCCAGCAAGGGGGATTTTGGTTCTATGCCGTAACATTGCCGGTTCATGCCTTCCGTCGCTGCCTCGTTTCACCTCAACGGCCTCACCATTCAGCCCGGCGAGCAGGTGCTCACGCGGCTGGTGATTTCGAAGCTGCCTTCGGGCACGGTGATTGACGTGCCGGTGCACGTGCTGCGCGCCACCGCGCCCGGCCCCACGCTGCTGCTGATGGGCGGCATGCACGGCGACGAAGTGAACGGCATCGAAACCATCCGGCGGCTGGTGCGGCGCGAGCTGCTGATGCCGCTGCGGGGCAGCGTCATCGCCATTCCCATTCTCAACATCTACGGTTTCCTGAACTTCAGCCGCGACGTGCCCGACGGCAAGGACGTGAACCGCTCGTTTCCGGGGTTTCCGCGCGGGTCGCTGGCCGGGCGCGTGGCCCACCGCTTCATGCGCGAAATCATGCCCCTGATTGATTACGGCATCGATTTTCATACCGGCGGCGCGGCGCGGGCCAACTACCCGCAGGTGCGCTGCCAGCTCGGCGTCGACCCCGCCGTGGATGCGATGGCCGCCGCCTTTGGGGCGCCGTTTACCTTGCACGCCGCCTTGCGGGCGGGCTCGCTGCGCGAGGCCGCCCAGCACCTGGGCAAGCGCATCATCGTGTACGAAACCGGCGAAAGCCTGCGGCTCGACGAGCCCGGCATCGAAGAGGCCGTGGCGGGCACCTTGCGGGTGCTGCACCACCTGGGCATGGGGCCCGAAGCCCCGGCGCCGGCCCGGCCGGGCATCATCTGCCGGCGGCACACGTGGCTGCGGGCGCGGTTTGCGGGCCTGTTCCGGGCGCACGTCGAGAACGGGCAGTTCGTGGAAAAAGGCCAGATTTACGGCTCCGTGGCCGACCCCTACGGCCAGCAAACCGTGCGGCTGGAATCGCCGGTAAGCGGCTACGTCATCGGCCTGAACTACATGCCCGTGGTGAACCAGGGCGACGCCCTACTGCACATCGCCGTACCGGAGTAGGACGCCTGCGGCTTAATGAGGAATGAGGAATGAGGAATGAGGAATGGGCAATCGGTTGAAGGGCGGGGCTGGCGCGCGTCTGCGACGCGCTGCCCACTGGCTTCGAGCCTCTGGCTCGCCGCTTGAACGGTTTTGCAATTCATTGTTCGCCCCTCGCGTCAGATACGCGGCACCAGTCGGCAGCGCGTTAAAAACGCGCGCCAGCAAGGCCTTTCAACCGTTTGCCAATTCTTCATTCCTCATTCTTCATTCCTCATTAAGCAAAGCGTTTAAGCGCAGCGTTACTTTTGTTCTTTCCTCATCTTCGTTTGTCAATGAAAAACCCTCTTCAGTTAACCATTAACATCGTGTTGGCCCTGGCCGTGGCCGGGCTGTATTTCCTGCATTTCCGGCACCCGGTGGCCGCGCCGGCCATTGCCACCGACAAATCGGTGGCGGTGCTGGCCTCGCCGGATATGAATACGGCCACCGATTCGAGTGCTGCGGCCGTGGCCGAAACCACTGCGCCCGCTACTGCCAGCACGACGCCCGCCACGGCCGGCAGCGGCAGCTTCGACGGCAAAATCGCCTACGTCGAGTCGGGCAAGATGCTCGACGGCTACCAGGGCATGAAAGACGCCCGCAAGGCCTTCGAGGGCAAAGCCCGCAATTGGGAGCGTCAGAACCAGAGCATGTTGGCCAGCTTCAAGGCCGCCGTCGATGCCTACCAGAAGCAGGCCCCGACCCTCACGGCCGAGCAGCGCGCCGCCACCGAGCAGAAGCTGCAAGCCCAGCAGCAGCAGGTGGGCCAGCAGCAGCAGCAGCTTCAGGCCCAGGCCCAGGAAGAAGAAGGCAAGCTGACCCAGAGCGTGCTCGAAAGCGTGAACAAAAAGGTGGAAGCCTACGGCAAAGCCCGCGGCTACAAGCTGATTCTGATTGCGGCCCCCAGCGGCACCATCGCCTACGGCCAGAAAGACCTCGACATCACCGCCCCGGTGCTGGCCTACCTCAACGCCGAGTACCGGAAAAAATAGGGCCGAACCGCCCGGTTTTTCACCGATTCCTCACGCGTTGGGTTGGTATTTAGGGCAGAAAGGAGCGGCCGTTAAACCCAGCGCCCGGGTTTGCGTCTAACCCCTCGTAACGGCCTTTTCTTATCAACTGACGCGCTTTGGCGCGAATTACTATGCCTGCTAAATCCATGTTTTTCGCTTTGGGCCTGTGCCTGCTCTTGCTGAGCAGCCACGTGGCCAGCGCCCAGGTAATCGTGCGCGTAGGCCCCCGCTACTACCCACCGCGCGCCTACTACGGCCCCCGCTATTTCCCGCCGCGCCCGGCCGTGGTGTATGCCGTGCCGCCGCCCGTGGTGGTGGTGCCCGGTCCGTACTACGCGCCCCGGCCGTATTATGCCCCCCGGCCGTACTACGGCTACCGGGGGCGGGGCTACGGCCGCCGCTGGTAATCGGCTTCGGATGGTTTATTTAATGGAAAAGGCCTTGCTACCCGGTAGCAAGGCCTTTTTTGGGTCCTTGCCACGGTGGCGCTTGGGCAACCGGGAAGGCCGGGGCGGGTAGCCGCCGGCAGAACTTGCCGGCACCGACGCATGGCCCGTCAATTTTGCTTAATCTTACGGTTGCAAACCCCCGCATTCGTTCTTTTTATGAAATACTCTTACCTCACGCTCGGCGCGGCCTTCTGGTTAATCGGCTGCAATCAATCGGCCCCCGCCTCGGAGAAGCCCGCCGCGGCCGCCACGCCCACCGCCACGGCTGAAGCCCCCACCGTCAAGCCCGCCGCCCCCGACTCGGCCGCCGCCCCGGCCGACGCCACGGCTACGGCCACGCCGCCCGCCGCCCCCGCACCGCACGACGCCGAAACGCTGAAGCTTGCCTTTGCCTTTAAGCCCGCCCCGGACCCCGACGACCCCGCCCACCCCCGCACCAGCGCCCACCTGCTGCTGCAAGGCGCCAAGCCGCAAGACATCGACCTGGGCAAGTTTGCCACCCGGCCCGACGTGGTCGACGCCGCCAAAGCCAAGCTGGCGGGCTTTCCCAGCGCCATGCTCATGGGCTTCCGCAGCTACCAGGCTTCTTCGGGCACCAGCTCCGACCTGGCCGTGCTCAAAGTCGACGGCCGGCACCTGCGCATCGTGCAGCGCCGCGTCGAAGAAACCGCCACCCAGCCCGGCGAATTCAAAACCGCCCGCGAAATCGTGCTGCCCGCCAACACGACGGTGGTACCCGCCGCGCCCGGCCGGAAATAGCCTTCATTTGAACACCCCCGCAACGGCCAGGGTCGGAAATAAGGCGGTTTTTCCGGCCCTGGCCGGCGGATAGGTGAGGAAGAAAATGCCGGTGCTGGGCTCATGGGCACCGTCAGGCGCCCGCCGCTTAGTTCTTCGTGCCGCAATCGGCGCAAAACTTCTGCTCGGGCTTCAGCGCCTCGCCGCAGCCGGTGCAGTGGCGCTCCCGCGCCTGGGCGGCGGGGTTGGCGGTGCCGCAGCTGGGGCAAAACTTCTGGCCGGCGGCCAGCTTGGCCTGGCAGTTGGGGCACTGCACCAGCGCGTCGCGGTTGAGGAAATCGAGGCTTTTGGTGTAGTCCTGCTCGCGGGTTTTGGTGCGGATTTGCTCGCTGGTGGCCTGGGCCTGCTGGGCGCGCAGCTCCTCTTGCTCGTCGGGGGCGCAGTCTTCGCACAGGCCGGCGCTGTGGTTCCAGCACGCATCGGGGCACACCCAATGGCCGCAGCGCGTGCACTGCTTGAACTGCTGCTTGCCCTCGGCCACAGCCGTTTCCAGGGCCGAGTCGTGGGCCTTGCCGCCCACGGCCCGCTGGATGTGGTAAGCCGCGTTTTCGGCCCCGCCCAGGCCCCCAAACAAGCTGCTGGCCGCCTGCAACAAGCTGCCGGCAATGCCGATGGCGTTGGGCTGAAACCGCGACATGTAGCCGTTGCGGCACCGGTCGCAGTGAAACTTGAACTGAAAGCCTTTGTCGGAAGAAAGGTCGTCGTAGTTGGCAACAAACTGTATCAGCTCACTCATGGCGGGGGCGGGGGTAGGTGGTGGGGGCAAAAGTAGGTCGCGGTGCGCACCCATGACGCAAACTACAGCGTTGGCGCTACGGGGGCGCCGGGCGGCTCGTCGCGCAGCTCGCCTAGCACGGTTTCGAGGCGGTCGAGGTGCTGGCCGTAATAGTTTTGCAGGTGGTAGCGGCTGAGCCAGTACGTAAACCCGAACGTGACTAGGGCCGTGAGGACAAACCAGGTCAGAAACCGCGCCTGGCCGGCGGCCGGCACCCCCGGCAGCACGTACCGGATGGCCGCGTACCCCACCAGGCTCAGCAGCACCCCCGTGGCCAGCATCGTGGCCCAGTGGTAGAGCCGCACCAGCTGCCGCACCTGCTGCAGCTGTTTGGCCACGTGGCTGGCCAGGGCCCCGGTGGCCTCCCGCAGCCGGCCCAGCACCCGCAACGTGCGGAAATAGCAGTACGCCACGCCGCCATAGAACGGCAGCAGCAACGCCACCAGCAGGCCCAGGCGCGGGGCCTGCCAGCGGCGCAGCACCAGCAGCAGCACCAGCCCAAAGAAGAGGGTGCCCCCGATTTCGACCCACACGTTGCGCCGCATCTGGGCCACGGGCGTATGGGCCCGGCCGGCCAGCAGGGCGCGCAGGTCGTTGGGGCTGGGCGGGGCGGCGGGGGGCGGGGTTTGCTGTTGCCAGCGGCGGCTCAATAGGTCGAAGTCCATGAGGTGGGTTGGGTTAGGAGGTGACGGAGCTTGTCGAGCACGCGATGCATTTTGACGCGCACATTGCCGTGGGAAATGCCCAGGATGTCGGCGATTTCTTCCTGGGGCCGGCCTTCCAGCCGCAACCAGACGAGGGCCTTTTCCACGTCGGACAGCCGCCCGATGGCGTGGTACAGCGGGGCCAGGTCGTCGGCCTCGGGGCCGGGGTCGGGCGGGGCGGCTACCTCCAGCGCGGCGGCATCGAGGCGGGCGGGCGCGGGGCAGCGGCCTTGCTGGCGGCGGGCCGAAATGGCCACGTTCAGGGCAATGCGGTAGAGCCAGGTGCTGCGCTTGGCCCGCCCTTCGAAGCTGGGCCACGCCTGCCACAGCCGCAGCACGATTTCCTGGTACAGGTCCTGCTGCCCGTCGGCATCGGGGCAATACAACCGGGCCACCCGCCGCAGCAGCGGGTGGTACTGAGCCAGAGTGGCCACGAAATCGGGCGAAGCAACGGAAGCAACAGCAGCAGACATAGCAGGAGCGTTTAATCCATCTGTCGTTGGCGGGGCCAGAATGTTACAACGGAACGCTGAAAATGCTTTTGGACGGGCTCCAAAGCCTCGACAAGGGCCGCATCCTTGTTAATAAAATAGCTCCGCTGCCCACTGGCGCGGGCCGGTCGTGCAACCACGAAACGCAAAATGTGGCGTCGCTCCCCCCGCACACGGATAGCAAAACCGCGCCAATCAAAACAACCAGCACTTGGTATTTCTGGGTAAGCCCCAACGAATCAGCCCCAATCCGGGGCGGCCTAACCGTTGGCAGGGGAGCTTGCCGAACACCCGCGGCGCGGCGGCCCAGCCGTCGGAGCAGGGGCCACTACCCTTGCGCCAGCTCGTCCGACTCATGCACCCGGACGCCCCCGCCCTCGTCTTCGGCGGCGCGCAGCATGGCCGCGGCCACGGCGGCGCCCGTCACGGGCCGGTACTTGCGCAGCGGGCCGCGCAGCAGCGGGCGCAGCGCCCGCAGCACGGCCGCGCCCACCCGCTCGCCCAGGCGCGGCGCGGCCCGCTCGCCCAGCAGCAGCGAGGGCCGGAAAATATGGATGGCCCGAAACGGCGCCTCCCGCACCGCCGCCTCCATCTCCCCCTTCACCCGGCTGTAATACACCCGCGCCCCGGCATCGGCCCCCAAGCTGGAAACGACCATGAACTGCGCCGCGAAGTTGCCGGCCGCGAGCGCCGCCAGGGTCACCACGTACAAGTAATCGACCTCGTAAAAGGCTTCTTTCGAGCCCGCCTGCCGCATGGTGGTGCCCAGGCAGCAAAACACGTCGTCGGCGATGAGCCGGAGGCGCACCTCCGGGAGCTGGCTCAGCTCAATGGTTACCTGCACCAGCTTGGGGTGCGCCTGCGGCAGCGCCCGGCGCCCCACCACCATCACCTTCGAATAGCGCTCCGAAGCCAGCAGCAGCGGCAGCAGCTGCGACCCAATCAGGCCCGTGGCCCCGGCGAGTAAAGCGGTTTTGCGCATAGTTAGGCGAAGAAGGGAAGAACGACCACAACTCCCCTCCTTGTTTTAAGGAGGGGATGTTCGAGCCGCAGGCTCGGACGGGGGTGGTTGCGGTCGTTGAACGATGAGCGAACGACCAACTCCCCTCCTTTTTTCAAGGAGGGGATGCCGACGCGCAGCGGCGGCTGGGGTGGTAAAGTCGTTGCACGATACCCGCACGATGCCTGCCTGAATCGTTCAGCCATCGTGCAACGACTTTACCACCCCAATTTTGCCGGTGGCAAAATGTCCCCTCCTTGAAAAGGAGGGGAGTTGGTCGTTCTGGCTACTCCAAGGCTACTTCAGCACGGTGGCCTCGGGCTCCAGCAGCACCAGGCCCTGCCGAAACAGCGCCCCCAGCGCCTTCTTAAATACTTTTTTGCTCATGCCCACGCGGCGGTACACGTCTTCGGCCAGGCTCTTGTCGCCGAGCGGCAGGCGGCCGCCCGGCGCGGCCTGAAGGGCGCGCAGCAGCGTGTCGGTGGCCGATTCGACCTCGCCGTAACCCTCCTTTTGCAGGCGCACGTCGAGCTTGCCGTCGGCCCGCACCTGCCGGAGGAAGCCGGGCAGGGCCTCGCCCAGGCGCAGGGGCCGGAATACCTCGTTGTGAAACAGCAGCCCCTGGTGCGTGCCGTTGACGATGACGGGGTAGCCCAGCTCGGTTTCGTCGGCCACCAGCAGGCGCACGGCGTCGCCGGGCTCGCCCACAAACGGCTCGGCGCTCAGAAACTGCTTCCACTTGGTGGAGGCCACCAGCCGGTCGCTTTCCTCGTCGAGGTACACGTACACCAGCACCCGCTCGCCGGTGCGCAGGTCGCGCCGCTGGTTGCGGAAGGGCAGGAGCAGGTCTTTTTCCAGCCCCCATTCGAGGAACGCGCCGGCCGGGCCGTGGTCCTTCACGGTGAGCGCGGCGAAGGAGTTGACCAGCGCCAGCGGCCGCAGGGTGGTGGCAATGAGCCGGTCTTCGGAGTCGCGGTACACGAACACGCGCAGCACGTCGCCCACACGGGTGCCCACGGGCACGTACTTTTCGGGCAGCAGCAAGTCGCCGTCGTCGGAGGTGAGGTAGAGGCCGAAATCGACTTCGCGGGCTACTTCCAGGTCGTTGTAATCGCCGAGGTTCATATCAGGTGGGGGAGCGTAAGGTTAATTGTTTTCGGGGGCCAGCAAGTCCGGGCAGTTCAGCCACGTCCACCACGTCACGCCCAGCCGACAAAACAAGCGCCGGACGTGGTAAGAGGCTTTGGCCACCTGCTCGGGGTCCAGCGCCGCCAGGATGTCGAACGAGCGGCTGCCCTTGCTGTAACTCATTTGCTGGCCCGAGGGTGCCGAAGCCGCCGCCAGCCACTGGAAAACCTGCTGCTTGCTAATGGCCTCCGCGTTGGTTGGCGTGGGCAGCGCGTTGGGGTTGCAGCGGCGGTTGCCGGTGCTGTAATACGTCAGGAAAGAGGCCCGGTCGGCCACAAACCAGGTTTCCATGCATTCGACCATTAGGTGCGCCTGGGCATCGGTAGCGCCGGCCGGGCACTGCCACCCGTCGCGCCGGAGCAGGTGCGCCCACGGCCCCACCGGCCGGCCGGTGGCCGGGTTGGCAGCTATGGCGGCTTCGCTGTCGACGAGCAATAGCGCCGATTCGCCCAGCCGGGTGGCGGTGCAAAACCGGTCGTAGGCCACGGCCCGGCCGCCGCAGGCCACCACCCGCGGCATCAGGCGGCGGTCTTTCAAGCCGGCTTTCTCAAAGAATTTGGTGAACGCCCGCTGGCATTCCGATTGCAGCTTTTCGCTGTCGCCTCCGCCTTCGATAAATATTTTCATAAGGCGCTAGCTCCACCGATTGCCGCCAATGTCGCCGCTGCTCCACAGGTTGCTGAGGCTATAGGTATCCAAATAAGGCCGCAGCTTGTCGGCGTCGAGCCGCTCCATGCGGGTGCTGCCGTCCTGCTTGCTCACCACCACCACGTCTTCGGGCGACTCCTGGAAGGTGTCAATCAGCACCCGCGAGTGCGTCGTGATAATGAGTTGCGTCCGCGTTGAAGCTTCTTTAATCAGCTTGCCCACGGCCACGATGGCATCCGGATGCAGGCCCAATTCGGGTTCCTCCAGGCAGATGAGCGGCGGCGGGGTGGGATGCAGCAGAATGGCCAGCAGGCAGAGGAAACGTAGCGTTCCATCGGAAAGGCGCGAAGCCGGTATTAGTTGCTTGCCTTCGCGTAGGAATAGTTCGACATATCCAGCCTGCACGAAGGTTTCATAATCCTCTATGCCTGCATAGAGCTCATTTAGTAAGCTCACGATTTGCTGCTTTATTTCTGGGTCGCGACGGAGTTGATTCAGTATCAAACCAAGATTTTCACCACCATCTCGCAAGAAATTGCTGGGTGAATCAGCTCGTTGGGGCTGACGAATAAGCGAGACGCTTCCGAATGACCAATCCCGAAAAAAGGCTAATCCTTCATAAGTTTTTACTAGCCGCGCAAATTCTGGGTAACTTTTTCGGTCACGCAATTGAGCAAGCACCGAAAGGTGGTTATCTAAAAAGGAAAATTGACGCTCACCCTCTATTTCCATTATTGAGGGAGTTTCAGTTAAATATACCTCATACGGCTTTGCACGTTTTAGAGGGTCGTCGGAATAAATGCTGATTTTTTCGCGTTGGATATATGCTTGGTAATTGTTTTCATCGAACTCTATTCGATGTACTAAATATTCTACTTGGGCTGGTTCAATAGAAACTTCTAAGCTGGCTAAATGGCCTATCGGGTCTTTACGGAGCCATTCTTTTACAGTGCTGCCCCCTGAGCGAAGTGGTGCACTTAAATCGCTAGCCATCGCCGGCAGCAAAGTCAAACACGACAACAAATTCGATTTCCCCGACCCATTCGGGCCAATCAGCACGTTGAGGGCGCGCAGTTCCAGCGGGGGCGTGTCGGGGCCGAAGGAGAGGATGTTGCGCAGCGTGATGCTGCGCAGCAGGCGCACGTCGGGGGTGGCCGGGGTGGGGTCCTGGATTGGTTCCGCCATGGTGGAGTTGGGGTATCGGATGGGTAGCGGCAAAACTACGGCAGAACGGGTAGGGTGCGGGGCTGGCCCCCGCCCGTCGTTGAACGGCTTGTTCTTGCATCGTTCAACGACGGGCGGGGGCCAGCCCCGCACCCTACCCAGTTGCCTCCACACCCCAACCAGTTGGGGTCCGACCCCAACTGCTTCCCCTCCGACCCCAACTGCTTCCCCTCCGACCCCAACTACTTCCCCTTCGACCCCAACCAGTTGCCAAAAAAGCACAACCAGTTGCCCTCCGACCCCAACCAGTTCCCAAAAAAGGGCAGCCAGTTCCCAAAAAAGGGCAGCCAGTTCCCAAAAAAGAGGAACTGACTGCCCTTTTTGCTGAACCAGTTGGGGTCCGGCCCGAACCGGTTGCCCTTTTTTGGGAACCAGTTGGGGTTTGGGGGTTACGCCTTCGCGAGCTTGGCTTTGGCCTTGCCCTGGCCGGCGAAGCGGGGCTCCAGTTCGGCCACGGCCGCCTGGGCGCCGGGCTGGTTGAGGCTCGCCGCCGTTTTGAGGGCGCTGTAGGCCACCAGTGAGGCGGTGTAGCCTTCCGAGCCGGCCTCCATGCGGGTGCTGTCCACGTCGGTGGTGAAGCCGTTGAGCTCCAGGTAGAGCGGCAGCAGGTCGGCGTTCACGCCGGCATCCGTCGCCAGGCCGGCCACGTCGAGGTACTGCGGCATGAGGGTGGGCAGGCTCTGGGCGTACTCGGCGGCTTTGCCCACGAAGGCCAGCGATTTGTCGCCCATTTTGGGCAGGGCGGCGCGCTCGTCGGGCGTGAGCGAAATGAGGTAGGGAGCCAACGCGGCGCGGGCCTCGCGGATGCCTTTGAGGGCATCGGCAAGGGTTTTGGCCGGAATGGCTTGGGTCACGAGGTTAGTCATGAAAAAAAGGAGGTGGTAGAAGCCCCGCAACTGCCGGGCCCGCGGGCCGCGTCGCCAGCCCTTGCCGGCGGCCGCAGCCGGCCCGCAAGGTAGGCCGAATTAGTGAGGAGCTTCCACCGCCACCCCCGCCTCGCGCAGCAGCGCCAGCACCTGCCGCTCCACCAGGTCGCGCACCTGCCGAAACTCGGCGGGAGCCAGGTGCTTGGGGTCGGGTATCTGCCAATCGCGGCGGTGGCGGGCGGCGATGAACGGGCAGGCATCGCCGCAGCCCATCGTCACCACGTAGTCGAATTGCTGGTCGCGCACCTCGTCGAGCGACTTGCTGGCGTGGGTGCTCAGGTCGTAGCCCAGCTCGGCCAGGGCGGCCACGGCCTTGGGGTTGACGACGCCCGAGGGCCGCGAGCCCGCGCTGAAGGCCGCCACCCGCGCGCCGCCGTGCAGGGTGGCAAACGCCTGCGCCATCTGGCTGCGGTTGGCGTTTTCGATGCACACGAAGAGAAAGCTAGTCTTGGTCATGGGCGTGGGTTAGGGTACTGGTTCAAGAGGGGTTTTGGGGTCCAATGATTTGGGGTCCAATAATCGGTTGGCCAGCACGGCCAGCAGCGCCCCGGCCAGCGGGGCCGCCACGTACACCCAGGCCGCCGCCAGGTGCCCGCTCAGCAGGGCCGGGGCCAGCGAGCGGGCCGGGTTCATCGACGCGCCGCTGAGCGGCCCGCCCACCAGGGCCTCAAGCCCCACCGTGGCGGCGATGGTGAGCCCCGCCAGCAGCCCCTGCTCATAAAAGCCGGCCGTCACGCGCAAAATCACCAGCATCAGCCAGAAACTCAGCAGCACTTCGACCCCAAACGCCTGGCCCGCGCCGTGGGCCGGCAGGGTCGCACCCAGGGTCGAGCCGGGCGCGGCCACCAGCTTCACCAGCGCGCTGCCCGCGCCGGCGCCCACCAATTGGGCCACCGCATAAGGCAGCACCCGCCGGCCCGGAAACCGCCCCGCCGCCCAAAAGCCCAGCGTCACGGCTGGGTTTAGGTGGGCGCCGCTCACGTGGCCCAGGCCCTGAATAAGCACCAGCACCACCAGCCCGAAGGCCGCCGCCACCCCGCCGTGCCCCAGGGCGTGGGTCTGCTCATCAACCACCACCGCCCCCGTGCCAAAAACCAGCAAGATGGCCGTGCCCAGCGCTTCGGCCAGCAGGCAGCGACGGAGCTGCGCCTTCATGCCGCTGGGGCCGCGCCCACCGTCCATTAGCAGCACCCGCCGCCCGGCGTGCAGGCGTCGGCCGGCGCGGCCCCGGCGGCCAGCAGCGGGAAGGCCATTAGGGCCGGGGCCAGCACCTCGGCCGCCGGCGCGATGCAGCACTGGCCGCCCGCGTCGGCCGCGTCGTACTCGGCCTGGTAGCGCGGGTCGTTGAACTCGGCGTCGGCGTGGAAGTAGTACACTTCCCACTCCACCCCGTCGGGGTCGTTCACCCAAAACTTGTCCTGCTTGGCGTAGCAGCAGCTCGTGCCCATTTCTTCGCGGCTCACCAACCCGGCCTTGCGGGCCACGGCCAGCCGCTCGTCCAGCTCCGCCACGGTTTCCACCTGAAAGCCGAGGTGCCCAAAGTGGCTTTGCACCCGGTCGGGGTTTTCCACGAAGGAGATGATGAGCGAGGGCTGGTCGAGCACGTACTTGGCGTAGCCGCGCTTAATCTTGGCGGCCGGCTGCCCAAAAAAGGCGGTGTAGAAGTTAACCGTCGCGGTCAAATCGGACACGTACAGCGAGACGTGCATCCGGGGGAAAGTAGCGTTCATGGCGTTGGGAGCAAAGGCAAATGAAGGAATAAGAACGTTTTCAGCAGGCGCAGCCGGCGGCGGGCGGCAGCTCGGCCAGCAGCGTGCCGAGCAGCTGGCGGGCGCGGGCCCAGCCCACGGGGTCGAGGCAGTAGCACACGCGCGGGCCGTCGACCTCGCCCTGCACCAAACCCGCCGTTTTCAGCTCCTTGAGGTGCTGCGACACCGTGCTCTGCGAAATGGGCAGCTCCAGCACCAGCTCGCCGCACACGCACGACTGCCGCTGGGCCAGCAGCCGCAGAATGGCCACCCGCGCCGGGTGCCCCAGCGCCTTGGCAATGACCGCAAGCTGCTGCTCGGCCGGGGTAAACTGTTCGCGTTTATGAGCGGCCATCGGAAGGCTTATTCGTTTATCGTGAATTAACGATAACAAAAGTATGGCCTTCACCCCAAAGCGCCAGCTGATTCCTGAATAATCTTGAAATTATTAAATATGATTAACCCAAATCACAACCTTTAAGACACAGTAGAGCGGCCGTGGGGTAGTACTTTTGCGGGCACCAAAACAGCCGTAATTGTTCGCCCCTGTAATCAGAGGCCAATTTAGGCTCGCTCCCGTCGCTACGTCCTTCTTTCAGTCGTTGCCAGTGGGTTAATTTTATTTTCCAAATAAAAGACAATTTCGGCAAATCCTGTGTATCTTTAATTTAGTTATCGATTCGCCTCTTGCTGAGGCAGTCTGCTATTTATTCCCACCGTTTTTATCCCCCTACAACATGCTTCATCCGCTACGTTTTCTGTCGTTTGTTGGCTTGCTGGGGCTGCTCGCCGCCGGCCAGAGCCGGGCCCAGGCCGGGCCCAACGCTTCCGTGGCCGGGCCGGGCAGCCCGGCCACGGCCCCCGCCGTCGCCTACCCCGATTCGGTGTACATCAACCCCGAAGTGCGCCCCCAGTTCGTGGGCGGCGACAAGGCATTTGCTTCCTACCTGAGCAAATCCATCCGCTACCCGCAGCAGGCCTTGCAGCGCCGGGTTTCCGGCCGCGTGTACGTCAATTTTATCCTGAGCGCGCAAGGCAAGGTGCAGGACGCGCACGTCGTCAAGGGCCCCGGCAACGGCCTCAACGACGAAGCCCTGCGCCTGGTGTGGCTCATGCCGCTCTGGGAGCCCGCCCGCGTCAACGGCCAGCCCGTGCGCGTGGCCTGCACCATCCCCATTTCCTTCAACTCAGACCGGTGAAAGAGCGACTGAGTGAGGGAGTGACTGAGTGATGTTCGGACGCCGTTAGCCCGTCATGCCGAGCGCAGCCGAGGCATCTCGCGTGCAGCACTAATCAATGCGATTGCAACGTCGTTGATTACTTCCTCAAGCGAGATGCCTCGGCTGCGCTCGGCATGACGGGCTAACGGCATGACCGGGCTAGCGGCGTCCGAACATCACTCAGTCACTCCCTCACTCAGTCGCTCGACGAAGTCGCTCATTGGTATTGCCCGGTGCCCGGCGAGCCGAGGCCGAAGTCGCTGAAGGTGACGGTTTCGCGGGTCGATTCGAAGAGGCGCACGCCGTTGGGGGCCGTCAGGCCGCGCGGGTAGTAGCCGAAGAGGACTTGAAACGTGCGGATGGCCGTAAACTCGTTGCGAAAGCGCAGGCCCAGCCCGAACGCCGTGTACGGCGACCCCGCAAACGGGGAGCCCCCGCCGGGCCGGTCGCTCACCCAGGCCGCGTCGGCAAAAGCCACGCCGGCCAGCCGGAAGCCCAGCAGCGAGAGCGGCGTGAACACCGTGGTTTCGTAGTTCACCACGAAGCGGCTGGTGGCCTGAATGGGGTTGGCCGACGAAAAGCCCCGCAGCCCCCGCTCGTTGTTGATGCCCGATTGCAACACCTCGCCCGGCCGGCGGTTGAAGCCCACCGTGGCCCTGCTGGTGAGGAAGTGCCGGTACTGCCAGTTGCCGAAATGGTAGAGCTTGGTAAACGACGTCAGCTCGGTCGAGAGCAGGCCCTGTTCCCACTTCCGGCCCTCGTCGAGGCGCTGGAACGCCCCCACGTCCACGGCCGCGTACAGGTAGCCGCTGCGGGCGCTGAATCCGGCCGTGGCAATGCGCGCATCAACGTAGCGGCGCGCCACCACCGTGTTCACGTCATAGCCCGTCGTGAAGCTGAGCAGCGTGCCCACCGGCACGTCTTCGGTGCGGCCGAAGCCAAACAGGTACCGGTCTTTGTAGTAGCGGCGCACCGAGTAGCCCACCGTGCCCAGCAGCAGGGTGCTGTTGTGGTAGCCGTTCACGTAGTCGGGAAAACCGGCAGCATCGGGCTGGGGCACAGTGCTGTATTCGGTGCGGTAAACGCGGGCGGCCAGTATCAGGCGGCCGGGGTTTTCGTAGCCCAGGTCGTAGGAGCGCAGGCGCAGGGCGCGGCCCACCCACACGTCCTGCACGAGGTTGCGCAACGGGTAGTACACGTAGGGCTGTCCCTCGGGCGGGGCTTTTAGGGCCACGTTCTGCGAGTAGCTGTCGAGGCTGATGGCGCCGGCGTAGTGGGCGCTGGGCGAGTAAAAATCGCGCTTGAGCGACACCCCGCCCGAGCGGTAGTTGTACTCGTTGCGGTAGCGGGCCTGGGCGTTGAAGAAGTGCCGGAACGGGGCCGTGTAGCTGCCCTCGTAGGCCCAGGGCTGGGGCAGGTCGCGGCCGTAGCGGTAGGCATTCGAGAGCTGGTGGCCCAGGCCGAGGAAGTTCTGGTCGCCAAACGTGACGCGGCCCGCCGTGGCCGAGCCCACCTCCAGGCCCGCCGTGATGCTGAACACGTCGGTGGTCAGCACCTCGATGTCGACGCTGTCGCGGGTGGTGGTGGCCTCGTTCACCAGCACGCGGGCGTCCAGTATTTCGGGCGTCTGGCGCAGCAGGCGTTCCGACTCGGCCAGGGCCTGCGGCTCCAACGGTTGGCCCGGCCGGAACAACAGCACCTGCCGCACCCGCGAGTTGGCCGTTTTGATGTGCAGCGCGTTGCCCGACTTTTGCAGGAAGGTGCGCGGCCGCCGGGCCGAGTCGGCCAGGCTGTAGCCAAAGGCGTCGAGCGTGCGGATGCTGATGCGGCGCACCACCTTGAAGTTGTGGCGGTCGAACTGCCGGTCGAGCAGCACCGCGTCGAGGCCCGCCTGCTCCTCTTTGCGCTTGGTGAAGTTGAACAACGCCGACGCCGCCCGCCCGGCAATGGTTTTGCGGCGCGTGTAGGCTTGCAGGCGCGTGAGGGTGCGCTGCTCGTCGAAGCGCTGGCGCAGCGAGTCGGAGCGGTGCGGCAGGATTTGCTCGTTGGCCCGCAGCGAGTCGGGCGGCACCGCCGAGCGCGGGTCAAACGTCTGCGCGCAAGCCGGCCGGGCCAGCCCGCCCAGCCACCCCAACACCAACAGAAAGTAGCCGCGAAAGCTCATAAGGGGGCGCAATGCCGCAAATTACGAAAAGGAGCCGGGGCCGGCCGCAGCCGCCAACCGCGCCCCGTTTGCCCCCGCCCAACCGGGGCCCGCCGCGCCGGGCACTCTTTTTTGAAAAAAGAAACTATTCCCAAAAAAATTAGCTTAGTAAATTGCGCCTATTTGGCCGCTGTTCATTACTTTTAAGCCCGAAAGCCAGCCCTGCCGCATGAACGAGCGCATTCAAGAGAAACTAAGCATATTAGCCGATGCGGCCAAGTACGACGTGTCGTGCAGCAGCAGCGGGGGCAAGCGCAAAAACGAAAATAAAGGCCTCGGCAACGCCGAAGGCATGGGCATCTGCCACAGCTACACCGAAGACGGCCGCTGCGTGAGCCTGCTCAAGATTCTGCTCACCAACCACTGCATTTTCGACTGCGCCTACTGCGTCTCGCGCCGCTCGAACGACGTGAAGCGCGCCGCCTTCACCGTCGACGAAGTCGTGGACCTCACCATCAATTTCTACCGCCGCAATTACATCGAAGGCCTGTTTTTGAGCAGCGGCATTTTCAGCAGCCCCGACTACACGATGGAGCGCCTCGTGCGCATCGTGAAAAAGCTGCGCACCGAGCACCAGTTCAACGGCTACATCCACGTCAAAACCATTCCCGGCGCTTCGGCCGAGCTCATTGCCGAAGCCGGCCTCTACGCCGACCGCCTCAGCGTAAACATCGAGCTGCCCTCCGAGCTGGCCCTGCAAACGCTGGCCCCGGAGAAGAACTACGCCGAAATCCTGACCCCGATGGGCCAGATTCGGGACGGCATCATTCAGAATAAAGAGGAAAAAGCGCTGTTCAAGAAGGTGCCCGCCTTTGCCACCGCCGGCCAAAGCACGCAGCTCATCGTGGGCGCCAGCGGCGAAACCGACTTGCAGATTATCAAGCTCTCCGACTCGCTCTACCAGGGCTACGGGCTGAAGCGGGTGTACTATTCCGGCTACATTCCCGTGACCGACGACGCCCGCCTGCCGCAAATCACGCAGCCGCCCGTCATCCGCGAGCACCGCTTGTACCAGACCGACTGGCTGATGCGCTTCTACGGCTTTCAGGCCGACGAAATCCTCGACCCCGCGCACCCGCACCTCGACCTCGAAATCGACCCCAAGCTGGCCTGGGCCCTGCGCAACCGGCACGTATTTCCGGTCGATGTGAACACGGCCGATTACGAGCTGGTGCTGCGCATTCCCGGCGTGGGCGCCCGCTCGGCCCGGCGCATCGTGGCCGCCCGCCGCTTCGCCACCCTCACGATGGACCACCTCCACAAAATGGGCGTGGTGCTGAAACGGGCCAAGTATTTCCTCACCTGCCAGGGCGAGCACCAGCCCGCCGTGGGCGAGCTGACCGAACAGCAGGTGCGCCGCCAGATTTTGTTCGGGGCCGGTGCGGTGCGCTCGGCCCTGGTCACCCAGCAATTGGATTTATTCGCCCAAGCCTCTTAGCCGCGATGCCACACGACGTTTTCTTTCCCAAAGGCCGGCCCCGGCTGCAAACGAGCAGCCTGGGCGGCGTGCAAAACGACATTTTTTTCTCCGTCATGAAAATCATCCACCGCCAGCCGCAGCCGCTCCCGTCGGCGCCTTCCGACAAAGTCGCCCGCCTTTCGTGCTGCTGCCGCATCAGCGAGCTCATGCCGCTGGTGCGCCAGTTGCACGACGACGCCCGCACCCGCGCCGCCCAGGCCCAGCAGCTGGGCGAGCAAAGCCAGCAGGCGGCCTAAAGCCGTTTTTTAGGAGAATTAAAAATGAATAATTAAAAATTAAAAACCGAACCATCAGCTTTTTAATTATTCATTTTTAATTTCCTTGTCAGCCCCGGCGCAGGCCCAGGCGCTCCACGGTTTCGCCCTCGAAATCGAATTGGATGAGCACGGCGGGCGCGTCGCCCACCACCCAGCCGTCGTGGCCCGGCGCGATGGCCACCACCTGCGGGGCCACGAATTCTTCCAGGGCCCCGTCGGCGTACTCGATGGTGAGGCGGCCCGCCGCCAGAAAGCCGACGTGGGCGTGCTGGCAGAGCTCGGTGCCCACCACCGGTTTCATGTCCTTCGACCAGCGGAAGCCCACCGGGTACACCACGCGCTTCACCCGCGAGTTGCCGGTGCGCACTACGTCGACTTGCACGCCGCCGACTTCGCGGCGGGTGGCCCCTTTCAGCGGGGCGAGGAGGGAATCAGGGCTCATAAAAAAGGGAATGAGTAAGAGAAGCTGGCCGTCAGCTTGTTGGTTGAAAGATAGATATTTTAGCGAGAATCCGGCTGCCATTGCCGCCGGGGAGTGTGATTGCTCTGATTGCTCGCGCACAAATAATCGTACCGTCATGCACAAATTAGAGCGGTTTTAGGGTCGTTAAACGGGGGTAGAGACGCAACATTTTGCGTCTCGTCGTTGCTGATGTTGTTATAACTGTGCGGTTCCGGTCGTTCAACGCAAGTCGTTCAACGACGAGACGCAAAATGTTGCGTCTCTACATTCCGTCCACTGACCGGAGAACCGCTGTAAGTCCCGAATTGCCTGCCCATGAAGCCCGTTTTGCTCCCCAATGCTTCGGCCGCGCCGGGGCCGGCCCGTGCCGCTCGCCGCCCGCCGCCCCAACTCACGGCCCCGCCGCTGGACTATACTTATGATGGCACGTTTGAGGGCTTGCTCACGGTGCTGTTTGCTATTTACGACGGGCGGGCGGCGCCGAACAGCATTCAGCCCGAAGCCACGGCCCAAACGGGGCTGTTTGCGCAGCCGGCGCACCGCGAAACCGACGAAGCCCTGGCTGCCCGCGTGTGGGACGGCTTATTGAAAACAATGGACCAGGAGGCCCGCGCCCGCCTCTATCACGTTTTTTTGAGCGAAGACGCCGCCCGCGAGCTGCTCATTTTTCGCTACGTGGACTTGGCCCTGCGCACGGCCCAGGATGTTTCGGAAAACTACGCCCACGCCGACGTGCGCCGCGTGCAGCGCCTGGCCCAGCAAATGTTCCGCGAAAAGCACCGCATGGAAGCGTTCGTGCGCTTCGAGAAAACCGCCGACGAGCTGTTTCACGCCACCATCGACCCCGATTTCGACGTGCTGCCGCTCATCGCGGCGCACTTCACCAAGCGCTACGCCGACCAGCGCTGGCTCATTTATGACCAGCGCCGCCACTACGGCCTGTATTATGACCTGACCCGCACCGACGTGGTGCGCTTTGAGGTGGCTAAACCCCAGTCGGCCGCCGCCGTTTCCGCCACCGTGCTCGACGAGCGGGAGCCGCTGTTTAAGCTGCTGTGGCAGGCGTATTTCGACCACGTCAACATCCCCGAGCGCCGCAACCTGAAGCTGCACCGCCGCCACATGCCGCTGCGCTACTGGAAATATTTGAGCGAAAAGCAGCCGCGCGCGCTGCGCTTTGCGCCCATTGAGAACAAGCGGGCCATCGAGGGCAAGGAAATAAGCGCGGGGCTGCGGCGGCGGTGAGGTGCGCGGCGGCGCGGCCTCAACGCGGGCCGTAAAACCGGCTTACCAGGTAGGCCCCGGCCACAAACCCGGCCCCGAGCAGGCACACGCCCGGCCAGCCGCCGTGCGCCCAGGCCAGCCCGCCGGCCACCGAGCCGAGCGAGCCGCCCGTGAAATAGCCCGTCATGTACACGGTGTTGAGGCGGCTGCGGGCCTCGGGCACCAGCGAAAACACCTTGGTTTGGTTGGAGATGTGGGCCGCCTGCACGCCCACATCCAGCAGAATGACGCCCAGCACCAGCCCCACCAGGTGGTAGCCGCCGAGCCCCAGCACGGCAAAGGACGCCAGCGCCAGCCCGATGCCGAGGGCAATGGTGAAATCGGGGCCGCGCGTGTCGGCGGCCTGGCCAGCCAGGGGCGCGGCCAGGGCCCCGCAGGCCCCAATCAGCCCAAAAAAGCCGGCCACGTCGCTGCCGTAATGGTAGGCCGGGCTTTCGAGAAAAAAGGCCAGCGTAGTCCAGAACACGCTGAAGGCGGCAAACAGCAGCCCGCCCACCAGCGCCGAGCGCCGCAGCGGCGCCAGGTCGCGCGTGAGGGTCAGCAAGGATTTCATCAGCGAGCCGTAGGTGCCGGCAAACGTGGGCTGGTCGGTGGGCAGGCGCCAGGCCAGCAGGGCGCCCAGGGCCAGCATCAGCCCGGCCGCGATTTCGAACATGGCCCGCCAGCCCAGGTGCGCGCCCACGTAGCCGCTCACCGTGCGCGAGACCAGAATGCCAATCAGCAGCCCGCTCATGATGCGGCCCACGATGCGGCCCCGGTCGGCCGCCGGGGCCAGGTGGGCGGCCATGGGCAGCAGCAGCTGCGGCACCGCCGAGCACAGGCCCAGCAGCACGCTCGCCCCGGCCAGCACCCCAAAACTGGGCGCGAAAGCCACCAGCGCCAGGCAGGCGGCCGCGCCCAGCAGCAAGAGCAGCAGCAGGCGCTTGCGCTCCAGCTTGTCGCCCAGCGGCACCACAAACAGCATTCCCAGCGTGTAGCCGACCTGCGTGGCGGTGGCTACTAAGCTGGCGCTGCTGTCGGAGAGGTGGAAGGTGCGGCCGATGGCGGCCAGTAGCGGCTGGTTGTAGTAAATGTTGGCCACCACCAGCCCGCAGGTAACGGCCATGAGCCAAACCAGGGCCGAATCGATGGGCGGCGGGGCCGGGTGGCCGGGCCGGGCAACTGGTAGCGGGGCGGCAACGACCGGAAAAGGCGGTTGATTTTCGAGGGCAAATTCGGGCATGAAAACGGGGCGTGGGCGCAGGGGCCGCACCGACAATAAGCTGTGTCAACAACTCTACGCGGGCGATGGTTGCGCCGGGCACCGGCGGGGCTGCCGTGGGGCGGCTGCGGGGCAACTCTGCCCATCGGGCCGCGTTCAACCGGCATGAGCCGAGGATTTGTTAAGGAAGACGACGCCCAGACGCCGCCCATCATTCCGCCCCGCGCGGCGCTGCCGCCCGGCACGCCCAACTACGTCACGCCCCGCGGGCTGGCGCTGCTGCGCGCCGAACTGGCGGCCCTCGAAGCCGAGCGCGCCCAAGCCGAAGCCAACCACGACAACGACACCGACCGCACCCACCAGCTGTCGCTCTACAACGGCCGCCTGGCCCTGCTGGCCGAGCGCCTCGCCAGCGCCAAAGTGGTGGACCCCGCCGGCCAGCCCGCGCGGGAAGTGCGCTTCGGCGCCACCGTTACCCTGCGCACGGTGCGCGGCGGCAACCACAAGCCAGGAGCCGAAAAAGGCCCTTTTGAGCGCACCTTCACCATCGTGGGCGTCGACGAAGCCTCGGTGGCGGCGGGCCGGGTGGCGTTTGTGGCGCCCATCGCGCGGGCCGTGCAAGGCGCCAGGCTCGGCAAAACCGTGGCCTTGAAGCTCGGCCCCACCGAAGAAGTAGTGGAAGTGGTGAGCATTTCTTACGAGTAGGAAACTGCGGCCGCTGTTGTTGCCAGGCCAGCGTTGCGGGTTGGCACCGCGGAGAAATCCCCTTCATAAACGGAGGGGTTTTTCCGGTCGTAGGGTGCGGGGCTGGCCCCCGCCCGGCGTTGTCCGGAATCGTTGCAACGGCGCGGGCGACGGGCGGGGGCCAGCCCCGCACCCTACTCGTTCAGCGTCCTACGGTTAGTGCACAAGTCGGCGGGCTTCCCTCTCTTTTGGCTTCGCGCTTCAAGCGAACCGGGGCCGCACAGAAGGGGGCCGGGGGTGAGGTTCCACCGGCCTTGCTACGCCACCATCTGCTTCTTGTACGCGCCCGGCGTCACGCCCTCGTACTTCTTAAACAGCGCCTGGAAATAGGAAAGATTGTTGAACCCCGCCCGCAGGCACACCTCGGCCACGCTGGCCAGCGGGTGGCGCAGCAGGCGCTTGGCCTCGCCCAGCCGCTCCCGGATGATGAACTCGACCGGCGTGAGCCCAAACTCGCGCTTGAAAACCCGGAAGAACGTGGCCTTGCTCATGCAGGCCAGGGCGCTGAGCTTGTCGATGGTCAGGTTTTCGGCCAGGTGCCCTTTTATGTAATCCACCACGGCGGCAAAGCGGTGGGTGGTGAGGTAGCGGGCGTAGTCGTGGAAAATGAGCTGGCGGGCCTGGGTTTGCATGAGGCGCACCAGCAATTCCTGCAGCGTGAAGCCGGCCAGCACGTCTTTGTTGGCGTCGGTGGTGCGCGCCACCGCCACGAGGCGGCCCAGGGTATCGGTGAGTTCGGGGGTGTTGGTGAGGTGGGCGTAATCGGGCTGGTGCAGGCTCCAGGGCTGGTTTTCCTCGGCGCGGGGGTAGCGCTCGTTGAGCAAATCCACGGTGTGGCGCACGGTGTCGGGCGCGATGGCCACGGCCAGGCACTGGGTGGGCTGGCAGAGGCAGGCTTCGGGAAAGTCGATTTCCATCAGCTCGTCCTGGTCCACCACCACCGACTCGCCGGGCAGGTAGTCGAAGGCCGCGCGGCCGGGCAGGTGCATCACCTTTTTGCCGCGCAGCATGGTAGTCAGGGCCAGCCCGTCGAGCCGCAGCGGCACGCGGTGGGCCGCCTGGTGGGTTTCGAAGATGTTCAGCTCAAAGCCTTTCAGGGCGTACACCGTGCGGTTTTCAACCAACGAATGCAGCCGGCCGGGGGCAAGCGGGGCAACAGCGGCCGGCAAGTGAACGCGCGAAGGCATGGGCGGGAAATTGGCTGGGTGAGGGAGGACCCACTCTAACGCGGGCAGCGGGCCGGAGTGTTCAGCAAGTTGCGACAATTTTCGCACTCTTTGCGACAATACCACACCCGGCCGGCCGGTTAAAAAAAGACCTTTACGTCTTCTCCACTTCCCATTAATTCCCACTCAAAACCATGGCTGAAACCCTCGAAGCAACCACCACCCTGGTGGCCCGACCCAAATTCAAGTCCCACTACGACAACTTTATCGGCGGCAAATGGGTGGCCCCGGTCAAAGGCCAGTACTTCGACAACCCGTCGCCCATCGACGGCAAGGCCTTTTGCAAAGTGGCCCGCAGCACCAAGGAAGACATCGAGCTGGCCCTCGACGCCGCCCACGAAGCCTTCAAAACCTGGAGCAAGGCCTCGCCCACCACGCGCAGCAACGTGCTGCTGAAAATCGCCGACATCATGGAGGCCAACCTGGCCCACCTGGCGGCCGTCGAAACCGTCGAAAACGGCAAGGC
>CAXTCS010000022.1:0-28283 GCA_964242365.1 uncultured Hymenobacter sp.
CCTGTTCCCCTTCCGCCGTTTGCTGGCGACGAGCTTCCTGCTCGTCTTCGTCAACGTGTTTGTGGGGCAGTGCTGGTGCGCGACGGTGAATCCCTCCATGCGCGGCAGCGCGGCAGCCACGCCAATGGCCAGCCACTGCACCGACGAAGCGCCGGCCAAGCCGGCCCATCCCGGTTGCCACGGCCACGGCATCGCCACGGCCAACCGCCACGGCGACAGCCACCATTCCAAAAAATCGACCCGCCGCCACGACTGCTGCAAAGACAAGTCGGCCTCGCTGCTCTCGTCGCTGACCACGCCCGCCGAAAAGCAGCTTTTCAGCCCCGGTCCGGCCTTGTTGCCGGCGGCGCTGGATACGTACTTCCCGCCCTGTGCTGCCGGCCAATGGGACCGCACGGCCGCCGTGCGCCTGGTGCCCCCGCAGCACCTGCCGCCCAAAATCCCCGACATCCGCATTTTCATCCAGTCGCTGACTGTCTGATTCTTCCGACGTGCTAAGGCCCGCGCCGGCATAGCCCTGCTATGTCCGGCGCGGGCCTTTTCGTTTGCCCGCCGCGCGGCCCGCGCCGGCCCGCGGCCGGTTCCGCCGCCTGCTTACGGGCCAGCCCGTCAGGGTGCAGGGCCCCAAATATGCCCCCAGCAAGCCGAGCCAGGACCAAGTGCAGTGGCCGCAGGAAGGCGTCACCGACCCCGACAACTACCTCGGTGCCCCCGGCCGGTACCGGGCATTCCCGCAATTCAACCCCGCCGGCCAGATTTACACCGGCAACTGCACCATCAACGTCAAGGCTTAACGCACTTTCAAATTCTCCAAACCCATGAAAGAGTCTGTTTTTTTCTTTGCCTCCCTCTGCCTCGGCGCCGGCCTGCTCAGCAGCTGCGACAGCAACAAAACGGCTGAAACCAGCACCGCAGCTGCCGCCACCGAAACCACCGTGCCCGCCGATTCAGCCAGTGGCATGGCCGGCATGGACCACTCCAAAAGGGCCGAAGGCACGGCCAGGAGCTCCGGCCTGATGACCGCCATGAACACCATGATGGAAAAAATGAATGCCTTCAAGCCCGAAGGCAACACCGACCACGACTTCGCCCACATGATGATGGCCCACCACCAGGGCGCCGTCGACATGTCGGCCCTGGAGCTGAAGGAGGGCAAAGACGCCACGCTGCGCGCCATGGCCGAGAAAATCAGCGCCGACCAGCAAAGGGAAATCAAGGACCTCGAAGCCATTGCCACCCGCCTCGACGGCGCCCCCACCAACTACAAGCCCAAAGACCCGGCCGACCCGTTCACCAGCGCCATGAAAACCTCCATGGATGGCATGATGAACATGGGCCAGCCCACCGGCAACGTGGACGCCGATTACGCCGCGATGATGGTGCCCCACCACCAGAGCGCCGTCGACATGGCCCAGGCCGAAGTAGCCCACGGCCGCGACACCAAGCTCAAGGAAATGACCCAGGGGATGATAACCGCCCAGCAAAAGGAAATCCAGCAGTTCAAGGAGTGGCAGGCCAAAAACGGCGGCAAAACGAAGGGCGCCGCCGGCTACGAGTGCCCGATGGGCGACGGCGGCAAGGGCAACGCGCCCGGCAAGTGCCCGAAATGCGGGATGGAAATGGAGCGGAAAGCGTAGCCGTTCTGTCGGGGCAACCTCACCCCCCGGCCCCCTCTCCAAAAGAGAGGGGAGCCACGGCACAAGGCAATCGAAAATCAGATTAGAAGCCGGAGCTAATGACATTTGCAATTTTAGATTCACATTTTTTAGTTGCCGCTCGCGCCGCCTCGGCTCCCCCTCTCCGCAGGAGAGGGGGCCGGGGGTGAGGTTTGCCGTCTGGCTGGCCTTACTGCTCCTCTTCACCGCCCCGGCCGTTGCCCAGCAACTCATCATCCGCCCCAACAGCGCCGAGGCCCAGGGCCTGGGCCGGCACCCGCGCCTGCGCCAGTCGGCCCAGGAAATCGAGGAGCAGCGCCTGTTTCGGGCCGGCGAAATCACCTACCTCGTCTTTATTCAGCGCCTCAACCAGGCGTTTGGCATTCAGAATAATTACCTGGCCACCATCCGCGACTACCGGCAGGCCATCACCGAACTCAACTACCTCCGCGGCCAGTAACCGGGCCGGTCAGTAGTACTCAACTAAAGAGAACGTCATGCTGAGCGCAGTCGAAGCATCTCTACCTCGAGAGTAATCAATGCGGCTGCAACGAAGCGGTAGAGATGCTTCGACTGCGCTCAGCATGACGTTCAGAATAATACCGAAAAAACATGAAAAACGTCCTCTTACTGATGCTGCTGACCCTGCTGCGCCTGGCTCCGGCCCGCGCCCACGGCGGTGACGACGACGGCGAAACCGCTAAAGCGTCCGGTGGCGCCTTCCCCACCACATTCTCCGTGGCCGCCCTCTCCGAAAAGTTCGAGCTGCTGCTCCGCTTCGAGCCCCTCGAAAAGGGCAGGGACGCCGACATGCGCCTGTTCGTGTCCGACTACGCCACCAACGCGCCCATCAAAGGCGCCAAGCTCACCGTCACCTGCCCCGAAGCGCCCGCCCTCACCTTCGAAGTATCGGAGAAAGAAGCCGACAGCTACCTGGTCGAAGGCACTTTTTCCGAGAATAAGAAGTACGGCCTCGCCGTGAACATCGTGGCCGGCACCCAGGCTGGCTTGATGGCCCTGGAAGGCCTTGAAGTTGGCAAAAAGCTACCCGTAGCCCCCGGCCCGTTGGCTGCCGCTGCCTCGCTTTTCTCTTCCTGGAAAACCATTCTGGCCCTGGTCGGGGCCTTCGCCTTAGAGCGGTTTCCAAGTTTGTGTATACTTTTTTCAGTGTTTACCTTTCGGTGTGAAGGCTTATTCTCTTGACTTGCGGGAACGTGTGGCCGCCGCTTGCGCCGAGCCGGGCGCTAAAATCTACGAAGTAGCCGCCCGGTTTGCCGTGTCGCGCTCCTTCGTCAACAAGCTCCTGCGGCGCCAACGCACGAGCGGTTCGCTTGCCGGCTGGCGGCGGTCCGGCTCCGGCCATGGGTGTGCTTGGCCGGGAGCAGTTGCGGGCGTGTTTGGTGGCCCAGCCCGCTGCCACGCTCGACGAACTGCGCATGCTGCTGGCCGCCGTGGGGGGCCGGCCCTGAGCCGTACGGCGACTTGGCGGGCCACCGAAGGCCTGGGCTGGGGACGCAAAAAAAGCGTCCACGCCGCCGAACGCGACACGGCCCGCGTCGTAAGCCTGCGCCGCTTGTTCCTGGAAGCCCTTCCGCAGGAAGATGTTACGCGGTTTGTCTTCGTGGACGAAACCAGCACGAACCTGACCTATTGCCGCCGCTATGGCCGCGCCTGGGCGGGCCGCCGCCTGGACCAAGCCGTGCCCTTGCACAGCGGCCCCAACGTGACGCTTATCGCCGCCCTCACCCCGACGGCCTCGGGGCACTGTTGAGCGTGGACGGGGCCGCGAGCGGCGCGGTGTTCAGCACCTATCCCGACCAGGTACTCGGCCCGACCCTGCGGCCGGGTGAATAACCGGAATCGATGCCAAAAATTGGTTTGACCGTTGTGGTTATCATGTGCACTGACTTGGAAACCGCTCTAGGTCCGCGAGGATAGCGCCGCCCGGAGCTTCGGCTTCCTCGACCTCACGGGTTTCGCACTCATCCAGAATGCGCAAAAATAGCATCCACGTCATTCCGGCGCGTATTGCAGCCACGAGAAAACGTAAAAATAATTGACCCTTTAAAGGCCCGGTTACGCCTGACTGTCCGGTATTCATTCTATCGAATGTAAAAGCAAAAACCCCATTCACAGGCTGTGAATGGGGTTTTTCGTGGTCGTGTAAGGAGTCGAACCTTAAACCTTCTGATTCGTAGTCAGATGCTCTATCCAATTGAGCTACACAACCAGTTCCCGTGTTGGGACCGCAAAGGTAAGGGCAAAAAATGCGGCAGTGCAAGCTGTGGGCACTTTATTATGAAGAAAAGTTTGCCTGGACCACCAACTGGTTAATAATCAGGCCGGCTTTTTAGCTGTTGTCGGCGGCACCGCGCCGGAGGACCTTTTGCAAGGCCCGGTTGAAGACGACGTACAAGCCGAAAAGCGACGCGGCCACTAGGGCGACCAGCACCAGCTTGCTCAGGGTGCCTTGGTCGGGGTCGTGCAACAGGGCCAGCACGTCGGAGGCTTCGGTGCCCAGCCAGTAAAAAAACAGGCTGCGCGGCAGCATACCCAGCACCGAGGCCAGCAGGAAGCGCCGGCGCGGCACGCCCACGATGGCCAACACGAAGGTCATGAGCGCGAAGGGGAGCACCGGCGAGAGGCGCGTGAGCAGGATGAGCTGCCAGCTTTGGTGCTGCAACTCCCCCAGCACGGCCTCGGCTTTGGGAAACAGGTGCAGAAAGTGGCGCAGCTTGCCGTGGTCGAGGCGCTGGGCCAGCTCGTAGCCGATGGCGGCGGCCAGCGCGTAGGCCAGCACCATGCCCGGCAGCCCGGCCCAGCCAAAGTAATAGCCCGTGACGATGGCCACGACCGTGGTCGGCGTGAGGGCAAACGCCATCGTGAAGGCGATGATGACGAAGTACAGCACCGCCTGGCCGGCGCTCAGGTGCCGCAGCAGCTCCTGCCGCTCATGCAGCAGCCCCAGCAGCGAGGCCGAGCCCAGCAGCGGCACGGCCACCAGCAAAAACATGGTGAGCAGCGTGGAGAAGTTCTTCTGGAAAAGCTCGCGCAGAAATTTCATGGCGCAAAGGTGTGGGTTTTCCGGTTGTACGTATGGCGCCCGGCCCGCGCCGACCCCGACGCGCCGCGCAACGCCCGCCGCGTACCTCGCCGAAAAAACTACCTTTGCCCCATGAAATTCGCCACCAAAGCCATCCACGCCGGCGTGCACCCGGACCCCGCCACCGGGGCCATCATGACGCCCATTTACCAGACCTCGACCTACGTGCAGACCTCGCCCGGCCAGAACAAGGGCTTCGAGTACTCGCGTACCCACAACCCCACCCGCTCGCAGCTGCAAGCCGCCGTGGCCGCCCTCGACAACGGCCGGCACGGCCTGGCCTTTGCCTCGGGCATGGCCGCCATCGACTGCGTTATCAAGCTGTTGCAGCCCGGCGACGAGGTGATTTCGACCAACGACCTCTACGGCGGCAGCTACCGGCTGTTCACCAAAGTGTACGAGCCGCTGGGCATCAAATTCCACTTCGTGCCCATGCACGACATGGCCGCCGTACGCGCCGTGGTGAGCCCCAAAACCAAGCTGATTTGGGTGGAAACCCCCACCAATCCGCTGCTCAACATCATCGACATCGCCGCCGCCGCCGCCGTGGCCAAGGAGGCCGGCGCCCTGCTGGCCGTCGACAACACCTTCAGCACGCCTTACCTGCAAACCCCGATGGACCTCGGGGCCGACATCGTGATGTACTCGCTCACCAAGTACATGGCCGGCCACTCCGATACCGTGATGGGCGCCCTGGTGGTGAACGACGACCAGCTGCACGAGCGCCTGAGCTTTTACCAGAACGCCTGCGGCGGCACACCCGGCCCGCAAGACTGCTTCCTGGTGCTGCGCGGCCTCAAAACCCTGCACATCCGCATGCAGCGGCACTGCGAAAACGGCCGCGCCGTGGCCGAGTACCTGCGCCAGCACCCCAAAGTGGAAAAAGTGTACTGGCCCGGCTTCGAAAATCACCCCAACCACGCCGTGGCCGCCAAGCAGATGCGTGATTTCGGCGGCATGATTTCCTTCGTGCTGAAAGGCGACCGCCAGGAAGATGCCATCGCCGTGCTCGAAAAATTCCAGTACTTCACCCTGGCCGAAAGCCTGGGCGGCGTCGAAAGCCTGTCGGGCCACCCCGCCAGCATGACGCACGCCAGCATCCCGGCCGAGCAGCGCCGCAAATCGGGCCTGAGCGACTCGCTCATCCGCCTCAGCGTCGGCATCGAAGACGCCGAGGATTTGATTGAGGACCTGTCCCAGGCCATCGGGTAAAGGCCAACCGTTCGCCCTTTCTCTTGCAGGAAAGGAAGGACTTAGAACGCCAGAAAAAAGACCGTCATGCCGAGCGCAGCCGAGGCATCTCGCGTGCAATAGTAAACCCCTTCGATTGGATTACTTGTACACGCGAGATGCTTCGGCTACGCTCGGCATGACGTTTTTCTTCTGACGTTCAACCGATGATTTTCCGATAAAACGCTGACCAAAAAACCCGTACCCCTCCCATTTTGCCCCTATTTCCGGTCCTAGACCAAAAGCAACTGGCGCGGCTGCGCTCGCACCGACCGACTCGCCCCGCCCCGCCCTGGCCCGGCCACGGAAAATGAAACCATCCCACCGCGTTTCCCAAAGAAAAAATCTGGGACGGGTCGTGCGCCGTAAGTGCGGCAATTCTTGCCGACCCCTCGACTTTATGCGCCTATTTCCGCTCCTGCTTGCCTTGCTCATTTTTTGTGGCGGCTGCGCCACGCCGCAAGTAGTAGCGCCCGCCACGGCGCCCGCTGTCGCCGCGACGCCGGCCAAGGCCGGGGTTTCGTTTCTGGCGCTGGGCGATTCTTACACCATCGGCGAGGGCGTGGGCGAGGCCGACCGCTGGCCCGTGCAGCTGGCCGCGCTGGCCCGGCAGCAGGGCGTGGCCCTGCAAGCGCCCGACATCATCGCCCGCACCGGCTGGACCACCGCCGAGCTCCAAACCGCCCTTGCCAGCGCCAACGCTCAGCCCACCTACGGCCTCGTTTCGCTGCTGATTGGGGTGAACAACGAGTACCGCGGGCAAACCGTGGCCGCCTACCGCACCGAGTTTCGGGCGCTGCTGGGCACGGCCGTGCGCCTGGCCGGCGGCCGGCCCGGCCGGGTGTTCGTGCTCTCGATTCCCGATTGGGGCCAGTCGCCCTTCGGCCAGCAGCAAGGCCGCGACCCCGCCCGGATTGGCGCCGAAATCGACCAGTTCAACGCCGTCGCCCAGGACGAATGCCGCCAGGCCGGCATCGCCTACGTCGACATCACGCCCCTGACCCGCACGGCGGCCGGCAACGCCGCGCAGTTCACCCGCGACGGGTTGCACTATTCCGGCCCCGAAATGCGGCAGTGGGCCGAGCTGGCGCTGCCCGTGGTGCGCGGTCTGTTGCAGTAAGTTAGTTGTCGGTTGATAGTTGTCCGTTGTCAGCCCGTTACATCCAGTCATCAGCTGCGTATTGTAAGTTAATCCGTTGGCTGACAACCGATGCCTGACAACGGACAACCGCCAACTGACAACTAAAAACCAGTGTAAACGGCTGTTTAAAACCGCACCCGGATGCAACCTTGCCCGGCGTGGGCCGGTCATGCCCGTGCGGGCCGACCGGCTTTGCGCGCCACACTTCCAGGGTTTCTTCATGAAAAAGCACTTGCTCCTGTTGCCACTTTTGGCGCTGGCTGCTCCGGCAGCGGCCCAGCACACCGAAATAGCCGCCCGCGCCGGCCTGGGGCTGATGAAGTTTGGCGGCCGGGACGCCGCCAGCGAGTCGTTTGTTAATTACAGCAACTTTAGCGGCTCGGATAATGGCTACACCAACAGCCCCTACGGCAGCCGGCTGGGCGCGGGCGTCGCGCTCGGCGGGCGGGTGCAGCACGTGGGCGCGCGCAACGGGCTGCTGGCGCTCGACCTGGGCTTTGAGTGGCTGCGCAGCCGAACCAAAATTGGCTCATTGTACTACTCAAGAGGAACTTACAGCTCCTACGTCGGGGCCTACCGCGCCGATGGCAGCACGTCGCTTGAAACTAAAAACGCAACGGTTTTCCTTGGCCTGGGCCACCGCTTCGAGCTGCCCAACGTGGCCGTGGATGTACTGCTAGGGCCGGAGGTAGCGTGTGTTTTTGGTTTCAGGGAGAAAGGCAGCGGCACCTACGACACCAACGAAGCCTGGGCCACCGACCAAAAAAAACGCGCTTCCAACCGCGCCGACGCGCGCCTGCGGGCCGACGCGACGGCCTGGTACCACCGCGTGGGCCTCAATGCCAGCTATTCGTACGGCTTGCTCAACTACCAAAGCGGCCTGGTGGGGGCCAGCCCCAAAGTGTATTCCCGCACGCTGCGGCTGGGGCTGGCCTACCGGCTGCGGTAGAACGCGGCTAAAACATGCGGGCCGCGGCTGCGTCTTAGCCCGGCGGCTACTTGCTGGCCGCCCTCAGCCGAACTCCTCATGCAGCTTCAGTCCCTCCTTCAGGCCCGCCACGACGGCAAACGATACCACAACGCCCTGCCCACGGCCGTCAGCCCGCCCTCCGGCTACGGCGCGCTGCTCAAGCGCTGGCTGCTGGGCCCGGAAGAACGGGCACCCAAAGTGCCTTTGGGGCCGTTCCGGACCGACGCGGCGGCCCTCGCCAAGCCCGTGCCGGCCGCTGCCCTGCGCGCCACCTGGCTGGGGCATTCCACCGTGTTGCTCGAAATCGACGGCCGCCGGATTCTCACCGACCCGGTGTGGGCCGAGCGGGCGTCGCCCTCGCGGCTGCTGGGGCCAAAGCGGTTTTTTGCCCCGCCGCTGCCGCTCGATATGCTGCCGAAACTCGACGCCGTAATCCTCTCGCACGACCACTACGACCACCTCGACGAAGCCGCCATTCGCACGCTGGGCCGCACCGGCGTGCCGTTTTTTTGCCCCCTGGGCGTGGGCGCGCACCTGCGCCGCTGGGGCGTGCCCGCCGCCCGCATCACCGAGCTAAACTGGTGGGAAACCGCCCCGCTGGCGCCCGATTTTGCCTTGGTGGCCACGCCGGCCCGCCACTTTTCGGGCCGCGGCCTCACCCGCAACGACACGCTGTGGGCCTCGTGGTGCCTGCTGGGGCCGCGCCACCAGGTGTTTTTCGGCGGCGACTCGGGCCCGTTCGAAGAAGGCTTCCGGCAGATTGGCGCCGCCTACGGGCCGTTCGATTTGACGATGCTGGAAATCGGGGCTTCGGACCCCGAATGGGCCGACATTCACATGAGGCCGGCGGTGGCCCTGGCGGCCCACCGGCTGCTCGGCGGCGGGCCGCTGCTGCCGCTGCACTGGGGCACGTTCAACCTGGCGTTTCATGCCTGGCGCGCGCCGGTGCAGCAACTCGTCGCCGAAGCCGGGGCCGATGTGCCGCTGCTCTTGCCCGCGCCGGGGCAGCGGGTCGACGTGGCCGCCGGGCCGCTCAACTCGCGGTGGTGGGCCTGAAGCAGGCCGCTTCGCCCGTCTGAAACGCGGCACTTCCGGCAGCCTTAAAGCGGTCGTGAACAGCAGCCAAAAAGCCAGCCCTGGCGCAGGACTGGCTTTTTGCTGCTGTTGCTTTCGGCGTTATTTGCCCGCCGCCGACGTGGCTGAGTTGCCGTCCAGAATCTGAAACAGGTCGTCGAGCTTGGGCGTCAGAATAATCTCCGTGCGGCGGTTCCTCGCCTTGTTCTGGGGCGAGTCGTTGGCCGCCACGGGCACGTACTGGCCCCGGCCCGAAGCCGTGACGCGCGCCGGCGAAACGCCCGCCGCAGTGAGCAGGCGGGCAATTTCGGTGGCGCGCAGGGCGCTCAGGTCCCAGTTGTCGGTGAGGCCGGCGGTGCCGCGCAGTATGGGCACGTTGTCGGTGTGGCCTTCCACCACCACGTTCACGTCTTTCTGCTCCTGGAGCACGGTAGCAAGCTTTTTCAGCGCTTCCTGGCCCTTGGGGTCCACTTTCGTCGAGCCCGATTTGAAAAGCAGCTGCTCCGAGAGCGACACGTACACCTTGCCGTCCTTCAGCTTCACCTGCAAGTCGCTGCTGTTGAAGCTGAGCAGGGCCTTGCTCACGCGGGCTTTCAGGTCGGCCACAGCCTGGTCCTTGTCGGCCAGCGCTTTGGTGAGTTCCGTCAGGCGGGCTTCGCGGGTTTTGAGGTCGGCGGCGAGGCGGTCGTTGTCGGCCTTGCTTTTCTGCAGGTTGGTGTCGAGCTCGCCCAGCTCGGCTTCGCGCCGGGCCAGGTCCTTGGCTACCTTATTATAGTCCGACGACTTATTGGCCAGCTCGCGGTCGCTGTTTTTGAGCAGCTTGTCGTAGCTGTTGTTGAGCTCGTTGTAGAGGCTGCGGGTTTTGCGGTAGGCCGCGCCGGTTTCGGCCGAGTCGGTGACGAGGCGTTTTTGCGTGAAGCGCAGCTGGGCCAGCTCGTCGGTGGCTTTTTGCAGCTCGGCGGTGGCGCCGCGATACTGGCGCTCGGCGGCGGCTTTGCCTTGGGCGTCAGCGGCTTGGCGGGCGCTCAGGTCGTCATATTTTTTGGCCGTCACGCAGCCGTTCAGGGCAGGAGCCGCCAGCAGCGAGAGGGCCAGCAGGGCAGGGGAGAAGGTTTTCACGAAATAGTCAAGAAGTCGAAATGCCGGGCCATCGGCGGCCGGACCGCCCGGCCGCGTTGGCGGGGCAAGGTAGCGCCCAACGTGCGGTTTTCGGGCCGGTGCCCCGTTCGCCATGCCCCTGCTCGACCACCGCCGCGGGTTCCGTTCGCGCCATGCCGTGGCATCCAGGTCCTGGCGGCATCGAGGAACCTGGCTTGGCCGGTTTTGTCCAGTCTATCACGAGCTAACTCAACCATCCGGGAAACATTTCACCAAGTTAAATGTATATACATTAAATGTCGGTACATTTAACAAATCCTCTTAATTCAGCAATCCACCGCTGGACGGGTTTTCAAGCGAGCCGAACCAGGCACCGCACAGATTTGCCCTCCGGCAGGCAACGCGCCGGGTTATTGTTAAATCCATTTATAAACAAATGATATTCAATATTATATAATTAATTATCCACTTGCCTGCCGGCTCAAAGGCAGGTAAAATACACATTTTATGAAAACGCTCACTACTTATCGTCTGGCCCATTTTCTGTTGGGCGCCACGCTGTTTTTTTTCGGAATAAAGGACATCGACGGCGCCGCGCTGGTGTCCTGCCTCCGAGGCGGTTGGCTACTAATCGGCCGGTCGGCCGGCCGCGCCCTGCACCGCTACGGCCCCAGGGAAGCCGGTCATGCCGCAGTGCGGGAGCTGGCCGGGCGGCTGTGCGCCTAGCCGCCTGCGCGCCCACTGTTTCAGGGGCCACGCTCATCCAACGCCCTCACCAATAGCACCCAAGCCATCATGATTTCTTCCAAAATTCTCGCCCTTTTCTTAGGCCTTGTGTCAACGGGTTCGGGTATCTGCTGGCTGGCCGGCCCACCCGCGACGCCGCCGCGCAAGGCAGCTGGCGCTGCGGGCCCCAAAGCGCTGCGGCCAGCCTGGCAGGCGTCGGCCTTCATCGATTCGTCGCTCGGTTCGGGTACCCTCGTGAGCAGCCACTCTTACCCCTTGGTGGCCCGCACGCGGGGCCGCGTCAGCCACGTTTTTTTTCAGGCCGACCAGCGCGTAAAAAAAGGCGATGTGCTGCTTGAGTTCTCCACGTACTCGTACCTGGTGGCGCCGGCCGATGGAGTCGTCACCCAACGCTTGGTTGAAACCGGCGACTACCTGCGCGCCGGAATGCCCGTGGCCAGCTTTACGGAGCTGGGGGCCTTGCGCCTGCGCCTGCGGCGCGATTCAGCCCACGCGGTGCCGCGGCGGGGCCAGTTTTTGCAGGTGCAAAGCCGCCAGCGGCCGGCCCAGGGCCTGACGGGCACGGTAGTCGGCAGCACCTTCGCCGGCGAGTTTGTCTTCCTCGACTTACGCCTGCGCACGTCCAGTCCGGAGCCCCTCGTGCCGGGAGCGCCGGTTCAGGTGTACTCCTTACGGCTCTGAGAAAGGGCAGGGAAAGTTCTGGGCCATGCCCCGAAAACCAACTTCCTAGAGCCGTTTCAGCTTTCGTGATATAGAATTAAAAATGAAGAATTAAAAATTAAAAACCTAACCGTCATATTTTTAATTTTTAATTCCCCTAAAAACGGTACACCAAATATGAAACTGCTGTAATCAGCCACATTATCTTGCATCCCCAGCCCATCCCGCCATGCTCGACCTGGTTATTGATGCTCGTCCCGCCGCCATCATGCCCGGCTTCGACGTGCGGCGCATCCTGCCGTACCGGCTGCGGCGGATGCTGGGGCCCTTCATTTTCATGGACCACGCCGGCCCCGTAAACGTCGCGCCGGCGCAGCTGCCCAAGCTCGACGTGCTGCCCCACCCGCACATCGGGCTGAGCACGGTCAGCTACCTGTTTGGCGGGCAAGTAACGCACCGCGACAGCCTGGGCGTGGAGCAGCTTATCCGGCCGGGCGAGGTGAACTGGATGACGGCTGGCTCGGGCATTGCCCACTCCGAACGGTTCGAAGACCCCGCCGCGCTGGCCGGCAACGCCCTGGAAATGGTCCAAACCTGGGTCGCGCTCCCCGAAGCCGCCGAGGAAAACGCGCCCACTTTCGCCAACTACCAGCCCCACGAGCTGCCCGTTTTCACCGAGCCGGGCGTGTGGCTGCGGCTGCTGGCCGGCGATGCTTTCGGGCTGCGCAACGGCGTGAAGACCCATTCGCCGCTGTTTTACCTGCACGTCGTGCTCGGGGCCGGCGCCCGCTTCGGCCTGCCCCGCGGCTACCCCGAGCGCGGCGCTTACGTGGCCAAAGGCCGGGTAGAAGTGAGCGGCCGGACCTATTTGGCGGGCCAGCTGCTGGTGTTCACCGCCGGCCCCGACCCGGTTTTGCTGGCCCTGGAGCCGAGCACGCTCATGCTGCTGGGCGGCGAGCCGCTGGGCGAGCGGTTTATCTGGTGGAACTTCGTGTCGTCGCGCCGCGAGCGGATTGAGCAAGCCAAGGCCGACTGGCAGGCCGGCCGCATCGCCCTGCCGCCCACCGACAACGCCGAGTTTGTGCCCTTGCCGCAGGATAAGACCCGGCCCGCCGGCTCCGGCCCCTCGCCCGCCCCCCAGGCCTTATCCTGAGCCGCCCCTCCCGCAAGGCGGCCTGCCGTTTTTGCCCCTATTTCCGGTCCTCTCTTTTTTGGAGCAAGGGCCGGGGCGAGGCGAACGCGCAGGACGGCCCGCCCACGGTGCGCGAAACCGCGCTAACGCCCGGCCGGCCGGGCCCATAGCCCGCTTAGGCCAGCATTTTTCGGCCTATCTTTGCCTATCGCCCCGGCGGGCCGGCCCTCGCCGAATGCTCCCCAACCCGCCTCCTTCCGCATGGCATCCTCCCTCACCCTGAGCCCCGAAAACGAGGCCCTGCTCACGCACACGGCCCTCGTTGGCAAGGACTTGCTGCACGCGCCCGGCCCCGATTTTCTCGACCGCTGCTTTGTGCCCGGCAGCCGCCCGCCGCAGGTGCTGCGCAGCCTCGGCGCGCTCTACAACCACGGCCGCCTGGGCGGCACCGGCTACGTGAGCATCCTGCCCGTCGACCAGGGCATCGAGCACTCCGCCGGCTCGGCCTTCGGCCCCAACCCGATGTACTTCGACCCCGAAAACATCCTCCGGCTGGCCGTGGAAGGCGGCTGCAACGCCGTGGCCACCACCTTCGGCACCTTTGGCACGGTGGCCCGGAAATACGCCCACAAAATCCCGTTCCTGGTCAAGCTCAACCACAACGAGCTGCTGACCTACCCCAATAAATTCGACCAGATTATGTTCGGGTCCGTGCGCCAGGCCTGGGACCTGGGCGCCACGGCCGTCGGCGCCACCGTGTATTTCGGCTCCGAAGAAAGCAACCGCCAGATTATCGAAGTCACCGAAGCCTTCGAGGAAGCCCACGCCCTGGGCCTGGCCACCGTGCTCTGGTGCTACCTGCGCAACAACGCCTTCAAAACCACTGCCGCCGACTACCACCTGGCCGCCGACCTCACCGGCCAGGCCAACCACCTGGGCGTGACCATGGGCGCCGACATTATCAAGCAGAAGCTGCCCGAAAACAACGGCGGCTTCACCACGCTGAAATTCGGCAAAACCTTCCCGGCGATGTACGACCAGCTCAGCAGCGCCCACCCCATCGACCTGGCCCGCTACCAGGTGCTCAACTGCTACGCCGGCCGCATCGGCCTCATCAACTCGGGCGGCGAAAGCCTCGGCGCCAGCGACCTCGAAGCCGCCGTGAAAATGGCCATCATCAACAAGCGGGCCGGCGGCCAGGGCCTGATTGCGGGCCGCAAAGCCTTTCAGCGCCCTTTCGCCGAGGGCGTAGAACTCTTGCACGCCATCCAGGACGTGTACCTGGACTCCTCCATTACCCTCGCGTAGGGAATTAATTAAAAATTATGAATTATGAATTAAAAATTAAGAATGTTGAGAATTGTCCGCGCCGCTTTATAGCAGCCGCTGTATGCTGAACATCAACTTTTTAATTCGAGCTGATTCATTAATTTTTAATTCATAATTCATAATTTTTAATTGAAGAAATATGGCTTGGTTTAAGCGCGTCGAAAAGGGCATTGTTACCCCCACCGAACAGAAAAAGGAAACCCCCGACGGCCTCTGGTACAAGTGCCCCGAGTGCAAAACCGTGGCCACCATGGCCGAGCACAAGCGCCTGCTCTACGTGTGCGGCCACTGCAACCACCACGACCGCATCGACGCCGCCGACTACTTCGATTTTCTGTTCGACGACGGCCAGTTCGTTGAGCTCGACGCCGACCTGACTTCCGGCGACCCGCTGCACTTTGTCGACACCAAAGCCTACCCGCAGCGCGTGCAGGCCACCGAGCGCAACACCGGCCTGAAAGACGCCGTGCGCACCGCCCACGGCCTGAGCGCCGGCCAGCCGCTGGTGGTGGCGGCCATGGATTTTAAGTTCATCGGCGGCTCGATGGGCTCGGTGGTGGGCGAGAAAATTGCCCGCGCCATCGACTACGCCCGCCAGCACCGCACGCCGTTCCTGATGATTTCGCGCTCGGGCGGCGCCCGCATGATGGAAGCCGGCTACTCGCTGATGCAAATGGCCAAAACCTCGGCCAAGCTCGCCCTGCTCTCCGAAGCCGGCGTGCCCTACGTGTCGCTGCTGACGGACCCGACCACGGGCGGCGTCACCGCCTCGTTTGCCATGCTCGGCGACTTCAACATTGCCGAGCCGGGCGCGCTCATCGGCTTTGCCGGCCCGCGCGTCATCAAGGAAACCATCGGCAAGGACCTGCCCAAAGGCTTTCAGAGCGCCGAGTTCGTGCTGGAGCACGGCTTCCTCGATTTCATCGTCGACCGCCGCGAACTGAAGCAGCGCCTGGCCGATTTGCTGGGCATGTTGCAGCCCGTGGCCGTGGCCGTGCCCGAAGCCCGCGAGCCCCGGCGCACCTCCACCAAGGCCCACTAACCGGCCGGCGCGGCCCGCATTTACTTTCGGCATACTTCTTGAAAGCCCATTTCCAGTCCCGGAGCGGGGTTTTCCCGTACAAGGCCGGAAAATAACTTCACCAACCTTTCATTTTCACATGAACACCTCCAAATCCCTTCTTTCCGTGCTGATGGCTTTCGTGCTGCTGTTCAGCTCGTGCGCCACCTCGCGCCAAACCAGCACCACCCAGCCCGACCTTTCGACCAACAACGGCACCGGCGCCCGCAAAACGGGCATGAGCAAAACCACCAAAGGCGGCTTGCTCGGGGCCGGCGGCGGCGCGGTATTAGGCGGCATCGTGGGCGGCCTGCTGGGCGGCGGCCGGGGCACGGCCATCGGCGCCATCGTGGGCGCGGCCGCAGGCGGCACCACGGGCGCCATCATTGGCCGCAAAATGGACAAGCAGGCCGCTGACCTGCAAAAAGACATGCAAAACGCCAAAGTAGAGCGCGTGGGCGAAGGCATCAAAATCACCTTCGACTCGGGCATTCTCTTCGACACGAATTCGGCCACGCTGCGGCCCACTTCGGAAACGGACATCACCAAAATGGCCGCCGTTCTTCAGAAATATCCCGACACCAACGTGCTCATCGAAGGCCACACCGACAACTCCGGCTCCGATGCCATCAACCAGCCGCTGAGCGAGCGCCGGGCCCAGGCCGTGGCCAACTCGACCATCGCCAAAGGCGTGTCTTCCAGCCGCATTACCACCCAGGGCTACGGCTCGACCCAGCCCGTGGGCGACAACGCGACCCCGGAAGGCAAGCAAGCCAACCGCCGCGTCGAAATCGCCATCTACGCCAACGAGAAGATGAAAAAAGCGGCCGAGAACGGCACGCTGTAACTCTTTTCAAGGCTCGAAGGCTAAAAAAGAGCTGCCCCAACGGGCAGCTCTTTTTTGGTCCTGCTGCTGCGCCTGTGTGCCGCGCTGCTCATTCTTGTGAATGGCTCTTTTTTTGAGCAGCTCTGACAACAACCCTGGCCGTTGGCGTCACGTTGAAACCTTGTTATTCTATTAGTCCATCCTAATGTTTTGAGCCATGAAAATTTCCAAAGTAGTATTCGCCTTTCTGTTGATGCTGTTCGTGTTGGCCGGCTCAGCGGTTCAGGCTCAAACCCCCAAAAAGGGCTGGAGCAACAAGGCCAAAGGCGCGGCCATTGGCGGCGGCGCGGGCGCCGTAACGGGGGCCGTTATCGGCGGTGGCAAAGGCGCGCTTATCGGCGGAGCGGCGGGCGTAATTGGCGGCGGCCTGATTGGCCGCAACAAAGACAAGAAAAAGGACCCGGCCCGCTACAAAGCTTACCACAACAAAAAATAATGCCGGCCGGCGGTTCGTTCCGCGCCGTTGGCCTGATAAGCGGCCTTGCCCTCGTGGCGGGGCCGTTTTTTTGGGCCCGGCCGGGGCCCGCGCCGGTCGGGCCCGGCCGGCGCTAGCGTTGGGCTAAGGAGTTTGGCAAGGTGGTTGTAAATGGCGTACTTGCCGTTCCGTTGTTCAAGCCCGCGCTTTTCACGGGCATTTTTATACCCAACCTTTTTTTAACATGAAATTTCTTCGTTTCTCCTTTGCCTTCTTGCTCGCCCTGCTGCTGTTGGTAAACAATTTCGCCCAAGCCCAAAGCACCACTGTTTCGACCGATAAGCCGAAAGGCATGAGCAAAACCGTCAAAGGCGGCCTCCTCGGTGGTTTGGGCGGTGCCGTAGCCGGCGGCGTGGCCGGCCGTCTGATTGGCGGCAAGTCGGGCACGGCCAAAGGCGCCATTATCGGGGCCGTGGTGGGCGGTGCGGGCGGAGCCCTCATCGGCCGCAAAATGGACAAGCAGGCCGCTGAGCTGCGCCGCGACCTCGAAGGCGCCAAAGTGGAGCGCGTGGGCGAGGGCATCAAAATCACCTTCGCTTCGGGCATCCTGTTCGGCTCCAACTCGTCGAGCCTGACCCCCGAAGCCGCCGGCAACATCGACCAGCTGGCCGTGACCCTGAAAAAATACGCCGACACCAACGTTGTCATTGAAGGCCACACCGATAGCTCGGGCTCGAATGCCATCAACCAGCCGCTGAGCGAGCGCCGGGCGCAGGCCGTGGCCAACGAAATCACGGCCCAGGGCGTCGACGACTCGCGCATCACCGCCACCGGCTACGGCTCGACCCAGCCCGTGGGCAGCAACAGCACGGTCGCCGGCAAAGCCGCCAACCGCCGCGTGGAAGTAGCCATCTTCGCCAACGAGAAGATGCAGAAAGCCGCCAAAAAAGGCCAGCTCTAAGACTCACGGATTAGCCGGATTTTGCAGTCGATTATTCTCGGCAAGCTAATCTGGGTTGAGACGAGTAAAAAGTATGAAAAAGCCGCCCACATGGGCGGCTTTTTCCGTTTACCCCTTGCTCACAAAATTTGACTAATCCGCTCAATCCGACCAATCCGTGGTTCAAACAACTTCCCCCGCCGCCGAAAAAGCCTGGGCCGACCACCAGCTGCTCGACCATTTCTACGGCCACCTGCCGCCCGCGCCGCGCCGCACGCCCATGCGCGAGCTGATTTCGACCATCCTGTCGCACCGCACCACCCACGCCGACGAAGAGCTGGCCTACGACCGCATGCTCGAAGCCTACGGCGACTGGCCCGGCGTGCTGGCCGCGCCCACGGCCGCGCTGGCCCACGCCATCCGCACCACGCGCTGGCCCGATACCCAGGCGCCGCGCATTCAGGAAATCCTGCGCCGCATCCAGGCCGAAACCGGCGGGCCGTTTGACCTGGATTTTCTGGCCGGCTGGCCGTTGGAACGCGCCATGACGTGGCTCACCGACATGCCCGGCATCGGCCTGAAAACGGCGTCGCTGCTGCTGCTCTTCAACTACCACAAGCCCGTGCTGCCCGTCGATGCGCACGTGCACCGGGTGGCGCAGCGGGTGGGGTTTTTGGGTCCTAAAGTATCGGTCGAAAAAGCCCACGCGGTGCTGCTGGCCCTGCTGCCGGCCGATGCCGAAACGCTGTTCAACTTCCACAAGCACAACTACTGGCACGGGCAACAGATTTGCTTTTTCCTGAAGCCCAACTGCCCGCGCTGCCCGCTCAAAGGCTTTTGCAATTACTACGAAGAGCACTACGGCCCAGCTACGCCCGAGGCGCTCGCGGCCACGCCCGATAAGTGGGACCCCGCCGCCTGGGGCAAGCTGCCGCATTGATTTGAGCCGTCCGCTTATGGCTGTTAGCTGTTAGCTTCGCTGTAGCGGGCGATTTGGCCCATTATATAAAAAGCTAGCAGCCAAGAGCTAATAGCTAACAGCTCAAAAAATGCGCCTCGTCAAGCACCCCGTCCTCTGCAACTACTACGTCACGTACCGCTGCAACGCGAAGTGCGCGTTTTGCGACATCTGGGAGAAGCCCTCGCCTTACATCACGCTGGAGGACGTGGCCCAGAACCTGCGCGACCTCAAGCGCCTGGGCGTGTCGGTGATTGATTTCACCGGCGGCGAGCCGCTGCTGCACCGCCAGCTGCCCGAGTTCCTGGCCCTGGCCCGCGAAATGGGCTTTATCACCACCGTCACGACCAACGGCCTGCTCTACCCCAAAAACGCCGAAAAGCTGCGGGGCAAGGTCGATATGCTGCACTTTTCGCTCGACTCGGCCGACCGCGATACCCACGACCTGGGCCGCGGCGTGGCCTGCTACGACTTCGTGCTCGAAAGCATCCGCGTGGCCAAGGCGCTGGGCGAGCGGCCCGACATCCTCTTCACCGTGTTCCGCAAAAACCTGGCTGATTTGGAGGCCGTCTACCGCGACATCACCCAGCCCAACGGCCTGGTGCTCATCCTCAACCCCGCCTTCGAGTACGGCGACGTCGAAACCGGCGAGCAGCTCACCTCCGCCGAATTAGATTACCTCTCCGCCTTCGGCCGGCGCCAGGGCGTGTACCTGAACGAAGCCTTCATCGGGCTGCGGCGCGACGGCGGCAACCACGTGGGGGCCCCCGTGTGCCGGGCGGCCAGCACCACGCTCGTCATCTCGCCCAGCAACGAGCTGGTGCTGCCCTGCTACCACCTCGGCGAGCAAAAATTCCCCATCGAAGGGAAATTATTCGACCTCTACAACGCGCCCGAAACCCAGCGCCTGGCCGCGCTCGAAGGCCGCCTGCCCGCCTGCGAAGGCTGCACCATCAACTGCTACATGCAGCCCAGCTTCGCCGTGGAAACCAGTAAATACTTCTGGCAGGCGCTGCCGAGCACGCTCAAGTATAATTGGGAGAAGGGGACCTGGAAGCGGCTGCTACGAGCGTAGTAAAATGCAGCGGAAAGAAACGTCATGCAGAGCGCAGCGAAGCATCTCGCGTGTGGTAGTAATTCAATTGAGTGAGTTAGTTGAAGCATGCGAGATGCCTCGGCTGCGCTCGGCATGACGTTCTTTTTTCACTAACCACTAACCACTAACCACTGAAAATGCCCGCCCTCATCCTCCCCGTTCACGGCATCCATCCCCAAATTCCCGCCGACTGCTTCATTGCCGATAACGCCACCATCGTGGGCGATGTGGTGCTGGGCTCCAAATGCACCGTCTGGTTCACGGCCGTCATTCGGGGCGACGTGCACCGCATCCGCATCGGCGACGAAACCAACATCCAGGACGGCGCCGTCTTGCACTGCACCTACCAAAAAGCGCCGCTGAGCATCGGCCACCGCGTCAGCATCGGGCACCGGGCGCTGGTGCACGGCTGCACCGTAGCCGACGACGTGCTCATCGGCATGGGGGCCATCGTGCTGGACCACGCCGTGGTTGGCACCGGCTGCATCGTCGCGGCCGGGGCCGTGGTGCTGGAAAATTTCGTGTGCGAGCCCGGATTTTTATACGCCGGCGTGCCAGCCAAAAAAATCAAGCCCGTAACCGAAGCGCAACGCGAAGGCCTCAAACGCACGGCCAGCAACTACCAAACCTACGCCAGCTGGTTCCGGTGACACTGGGTGAGATGAAATAATAAATAAGGGCAATTACCCGCTCATTCTCAGCCGTTCAGGTATCGATTTGCCCGCTTCAAAAACCTGCAATGCCGAATAAATGGGGAGGAAAGGCAATATTTTCCTCCCTTGCGGGGTTGATGCGGCGGTAGCAAGCCGCTACCGATGGCTGATTTCGCCATTTGCCCACGCCACCATTTCCCGTTTATATGCTGCGTATAACCCTTTTGTTTTTATGCCTGCTGGGGTTTATTTCCTCCGGAGTACAAGCCGCGCCAGCGGCCGCCGCAACTGGGCCGTTGCACCGGCACAAGCCCATGGCGGGCAACTACCGGCCGGTTTACAAGTATTATCGCGGTCCTGGCCGGGTCCGGCACGGCTTCAGGCTCTTCAGAAAGCACCGCTCGTCGGCCCGGCACAGCACCGCGCACTCGCACCGCGGAACGATGTAGCCAACCAGCTCAATCGAAACCCTAAAACGCCAGCGGCTATTCCTGCTTCAGGAATAGCCGCTGGCGTTTTATAATTGGAGCAGCGACCGCGCCCCGCGGCCCGGCCTCCCAAAAAAGAGCCGATTTTGGGTCGTCGCATCACCGCCACCGCCCATGCGCGCTAATGGTTCTTCGCGGTGCAATCGGCAAACGCAAAAAAGCCCCGACCAACCGGCCGGAGCTTTTCATGACACGCAGCGCCAAGGCACTTATTTATCGGTTTTTACTTTCACTTTGTCGCCGTCTTTCGACTTCGTCTTCATTTTGCCGCCGTCGCCATCCGGGCCGTAGCCTTGGCCGCCGCGCTGCATGCGCTCGGCCTGCATGGCCGTGTATTTGGTGTACTGGTCGGCACTAAGCACTTCCTTAAACTGGGCGTCGTACTTGGCGCGGCCGGCTTGCATTTGCTCGCGCATCTGGTCCCGGTTGCTGGCATCTTTGGCCTGGCCGCGCATGGCCTGCATTTCCTGGCCACGGGCCAGCAAAATTTGCCGCACTTTGGTGGTTTGGTCGGCGCTCAGGCCGAGCTCTTTGCTCATTCGTTCGCTTTGGTGCGCCGCCATTTCGTCGGGCGAGCCGTGCATCCGGCCGCGGCCGTGGCCCTCCATTGCGGCGGGGGCGGGGGTGGTGGTTTGCGCGGCAGCAGTGCCAATCGTAAGGGCAAAAGCGGCCAGCAGGGGCAACAGGGACTTTTTCATGGAAATGAATTAAAAAGAATTGGGGTATAAAAAATAGGAAAATGAAGGCAAGCTCGTCGGGAACGGAAATCGGCTCTTCCTGCCACGGTGTTTGCAAACCACCGGCCGAAAGCCGGCCCGAAATAAAAAGGTGGACGGACGGGCCGGAAATACCGACCAAGCCGCCCACTTCCCAGACTCAACCCCAATGCGGGCTCATTGCCAGCTCCTTTTTCCTACTCCACCAGCCCCAGCGTGCGGGTCAGCCTATTCTTCGGAATGCTGAGCCTGATGCCCTGGTCGCGTTTTTCGGCCCGGGCGCGGCGCCGGTCCACCAGCGCCTGGAGCTTGTCCTGGCCCGCATCGCGCGAAAGCAGCACCCTGGCCACGTCGGTAATGAGCAACACGGCGCGGGGCACGGGCACGCTCACCTGCTCGTAGTTGGGGTCGGGCCGTGGCGGGGGCACCGGGGCGGGCACCGGCGCCGGCTGGCTCTGGGCCAGACTGCCGCTGACTTTAAACAGCAACGCAACAAGCAGAACGGGCAGCTTCTTCCTCGACATGAAACCGGGTGGATGCCGCAAAGATGCCCCCAAATGCCTTGCCGTTGCCCAGCCATTGCATTTTATCTTCACAAGTCGAACCAAAAAACGCCAACAGCCGGCCCCACCGCGCGCTACTGCCCGATGTATTCAATCTCCTTGGGCGGAAACAGCTTGCGCACCAGGTTTTCGAGCCGGTAGCGCGTGTTTTTCAGCCTGCGCTTCACCGGCACCCGCTTGAAATCGAGCTGCTCCAGCGCGGCCAGCTCCTCGGCCAGCGAGCGGTTTTTCAGGTGCGATTCGAGCAGGAACGCGGCAATCTGCGTGCTCCACTCGTCTTTGGTGCTCCAGTAGTGCCCGATGTAGGGCCGCGCGGCGTGCAGCCCGTACGTTTCGGCCAGCGCCACCGACAGGGCAAACTGCTCGATGAGCCGGGGCGTCACCCGCGCCCGGCACAAGTCGTCGCAAATGCGCAGCGCAAGGCCGATAGCGGCCAGCGTTTGCGCCGCCGGAATGCCCACCACGCCCGCGTTCCACATCACATGCTGGGCGTTGATGCGCACCTCGCCGAATGCCTGCTGCTTGGTTTGGGCCCACATGCGCTGCTCAGTTTTGCTGCCCAGAGCCGAGAGCAGCCCTTCCGGCTCGTGCATGAAGGCCTGGCCCTCGGCCAGCCGCTGCGCCAGCTCCGGCAGCGCGCCGTACAAAAACGTGTCCGAATCCAGGTACAGCAGCGGCACGCCGGGCTGCTGCCGCGCCACGTGCTCCAGCGCCTTGATTTTCACGCGCCAGAAAAACCCAAACTCGCCCTCCCACTCTTTCAGCTGCCGCGCATCGACGGGCAGCACCGTCACAGCATCAGCCAGGTGCTGGTAAAAACCGGGCGCGTCCGTCACCACCGTGATGCCGTGCACCTGCGCCCGCTGCCGCAAAAAGGTCAGAATGGAAAAATTCGCCTGAAAGTGGTTGTTGATGTTGGTGCCAAACACCAGGTAGAGCAAGTGCATAAGCGCGGAAAATAAGCGGCGGATAAAACAAGAAACTGATATCTGTAGCAGTTTTTTATGTACGAAGCTGTTTAGGAAGTCATCAAACCGTCATGCAGAGCGCAGCGAAGCATCTCGCGTGGGGTAGTAATTCAATCGTTCAACGATGCGGGCGTCATGCTTCGCTGCGCTCTGCATGACGCCCAAGCAGCTTTTTTCGACTTCCTAAACAGCTCCTACAGCTGTTAGGGAATTAAAAATTTGACGGTTATGCTTTTAATTTTTAATTCCTCATTTTTAATTCCTTTCACCAACGCTGAAACGGCTCTAGTGGGCTGGCGCCTCGTCTTCGCGGTGCACCGTATCGGGGCTGAACGCCGGCACGCACACCGACCAGTACTCGCACTCCGCGTCGAACGGGTTGGAGTAGCGCACCCGCGCGCCGCCCTTAATCAGCAGCGCCTGCCCGGCTTGCAGCTCCACCACGTCGCCGTCGATTTCAAACCGCTTCCGGCCGCGCACCACGATGGTGAATTCGTCGAACGTGGGCGTTTGGTGCGGCTCGCTCCAGTGCGGGGGCGCCACCATGTGCGCCAGGCTGTAGGCCGCCGTGCCGGTGCTGGCCCCGCCCACGTGCTCCTCGATGAGCTTACCGTCGGTGGTGGGCACTACAAAAGGAGCAGGATTGAGAACGTAGCGTTTTTCAGACATTTTTTTCAGACAAAGTAGGAGTGATGCAACAGCAAAAGAACGTCATGCAGAGCGCAGCGAAGCATCTTGCTAGCGCAACTAACCCATCCGACTGGATTAATTGCGTGGGCGGAAGACTTCATTGCGCGCCGCATGATGTTCTTCCAACGGGTGTTCACCGTTACGGCTTTAGCTTCTCCAGCAGCTCAAACACGGGCGAATTGTATTTCCAGACAAAGAAATACGGCGTCTGCACCGCCCCAAACTGCACCCGGATGCGCTCCACGGCCGGCAGCATGCTGCCTTCGAAGTCGAAGCAGGCCAGCCCCAGCACCTCGCTGGCGTAGCGAATGGCCTCCCAAATCAGCAGCAGGCCGGCGCCGCTCTCGCGCAGCGCCGGGTCGTCGCCGGAGAGGTGATAATACGCCGCCTGCTGGTCCCAAATCAGGTACGCCGCCGAGTGAATCCGGTCCTGCGCATCCACGGCGAAGAAAAACTGCCGGGCGCCATGGGCCGCCAGCGCCGCGTCGTGCCGCTCAAACTGCGCCCACGAATACGGCATGGACAGGCCCTGGCGGTCGAAACTCATCTTATTGACCCGGTAAAACTGCTCGGGCGCCAGGTGGTGCACCACCCGCACCGCCTGCTGCGCCTTTTGGATGTTGCGCCGAATGTTGCGGTTCAGGCCGGCCTCAATCAGCGGCAAGTTGTGGAGCCCGTTGAGGCGGTAAGTGTAGTAAGTGGTTTGGCGGAACTGGTGCCAGTAAAACGGCAGCCAGTTGGTGGCTGTCGGGTAAAAATTCTGCTTGAAAGCCGCAAAATTCGGCAATTGAGCGATTAACTCCTCCAGCAGCGCGTGCTCTTTTTTCAGTACGCCCCGAAATTCGGGCAACAGATACGGCCCCAGCATTTTCACAAATGGCGGCATGGTAACGTACCGAAACGGCCCTTTCTGCTTGTAGAAATACGGCAGCGCGGCCACCACCCGGCCCGCGTCGCGGGCCAGCACCACGGCCCAGTCGCCGCCCGCCGCGCAGGCGTCGAGGTACCACGGCTGCGCAAACACCGGCACGTCGGGGGCGGCAAGGCAGAAGTCGCGGTAAAAGGCTTTGGCGGGCATCGTTCTACTTGGTTTTTAGTTGGCAGTTGTCCGTTTTTAGTTGTCTGTTGCGCCCAGCAGAACGACCTGACAACGGACAACGAACAACTGTCAACTAAAACAACTGTCAACTAAAAACCTGGTTGCTTTTGAACACTGACTACTTGGTGGCCGGCGCCGCGCACGCGCCGGCGGTGTAGGTGCGCACGCCGGCGTTGCGGGCGGCGCAGGCGTTGGCGTAGGTTTTGCCGTCGCAGCCGCACACCGGGTCGTATTCCATGGTGCAGATGCCTTGGGGGTTGATTTTGCTGGGGTCGATGCAGGCAGTTGCCGTGGGCACGGCCTTGCGCTGGCACGCCGGGGCCGAGAGCAAGGCAAGACCCAAAATCCAGTGTTTTTTCATAGGGCTGGGCAGGAGTGGGGCGAATCTACGCCCGTCCGCCCATATTCGGGTCCGCCCAAAACCCCGCCCCGGCATCAGTACCGGTGCGCGGCGGAAAATTTCCCGGCCAGCTCAACCCCGCGCGTCGCCATTCGTATAGGCAGCCAGACCAAACGCCGCCGCAAAACAAAACGCGTAGTTTTCAATTCGGCCCCGCGCTTACTCTAGCCCAACTTTCACCCATTTCACCCTTCATTACCCATTACCATGTCGTACCACGAAGAAGACAACAACGCCGGTAAAATTCTGTTAGCCGCCCTCGCCGGTGCCGGCGCTGGCATCATTGCCGGCATGCTCCTGGCCCCCGATAAGGGCTCGGCCACCCGCGAAAACTGGAAAGGCGTCGCCACCAAATACAGCGGCCAGCTCGGCGAGCAAGCCACGAAGCTGGGCACCGACCTCGAAGCTAAATTCAAAGAATACGCCGGCAAGCTCGAAGATATGGGCGTGACCCTGCCCGGCGCCAGCCTGAAAATGAAAGGCAACTGGGACGACATCAAAGGCAAGCTGAAGCAGCAATACGCCCAGCTCACCGACGAAGACCTGACCTACGCCGAAGGCAAAGGCGACGAGCTGGTGGGTAAGCTGCAAGACAAGCTCGGCAAAGGCAAAGCCGAAATCACCAAAATGCTGAACGATATGTAAGCGCGCACTCAGCCGCTTGCTGCAAAGCCCCGCCCCGCAAGGTGCGGGGCTTTTTTGGGCCCAACCAGCCGGGCCGCTTTTCCGTTACGGAATAAATAGATTCTTACATTCTTCTGAAGACCATGAAAGACGACAAAGGCAAAGTCATTTTCTCGCTCATCGCCGGGGCTACCGCCGGCATCGTGGCCGGCCTGCTGCTGGCCCCCGAAACCGGGGACGACACCCGCTCCAACCTGCGCCGCTCGGCCGCCAAGTGGGGCGGCGACCTTAGCAAACTCGTGAAGGACGCGCTGGCCAAAGCCCAGGCCGAGGCCCCCGGCCACACCAACCCCGACGCCGCCGTGAGCGAAGACAAGCAAGCCGCCGACCGCCTCATGCAGGGCATGGGCCGCACGGTGTCCACTGCCCACACCCACAGCTCCGACAACCCGGATTATGACGGCTTCGGCGACGACGCCCGCCACCAAGCCGCGCACTAATTGCCGTTGTCGGGAAAAGAAAAAACATTTTCATTTTCCCGAAACCACTTTCAATCGCAGCCGTATATCTTTTCTCAACCGGCTTGAAAGAAGGCCGCCACGTAGTATTAGTAAAATTGCCGGCCGTAGGAACTTCTGCTGAATTTGGTTAAACAACTCAGCAGTAAAATCAGACGGTACCATCGCAAACTTCTAATACAAACAGCGGTTTGAAGGGTAAGACGGTTGAAAAAAGAAAAGCCCCGCACGATATTTCGTGTGGGGCTTTTCGATGTTAGGGCTTTTACTATTTTGTCATCCTGAGCATTCTGCGATTGAAGCAGAGACGAAGGACCTTATTACGCTGGAACAAATCCTTCCGACTTGATAAGGTCCTTCGTCTCTGCTTTAATCGCAGAATGCTCAGGATGACCGGCGTCTATTTCTCCTCCGGCTTTTCTTTCTGCACGTTTTCCGGCTTCATCTGCGGGAAAAACAGCACGTCCTGAATGGAGTGCGAGTTGGTCATAATCATGCTCAGCCGGTCGATGCCGATGCCCAGTCCGGCCGTGGGCGGCATGCCGTATTCCAGAGCGCGCAGGAAATCATCGTCAAGCACCATGGCCTCGGTGTCGCCGCGCTTGCCCAGCTCCAGCTGGTCTTCAAAACGCTTGCGCTGGTCGATGGGGTCATTGAGCTCCGAGAAGGCGTTGCAGATTTCCTTACCGTTGCACACGGCCTCGAACCGCTCGACCAAACCGGGCCGGTCGCGGTGCTTTTTGGCCAGCGGCGACATTTCCACCGGGTAATCGGTGATGAACGTAGGCTGGATGAGCTTGGGCTCGACGTGCTCGCCAAAAATTTCGTCGATGATTTTGGCCTTACCCATGCTCGGGTCCAGGTGCACGTTCAACTCGTGCGCGGTTTTGCGCAGGGTCGCTTCGTCCATCTCGCCAATGGCCTTGCCGGTATATTTCTCGATGGCCTCAAACATGGTGTAGCGCTGCCAGGGCCGCTGGAAGTTGATGAGGTTTTCGCCCACCTGCACCTCGGTGTGGCCGTGCAGAGCCAGAGCCACGCGCTCCACCATCTCCTCCACCAAATCCATCATCCAGGCGTAGTCTTTATAGGCCACGTACAGCTCCATCTGGGTGAATTCGGGGTTGTGGAAGCGCGACATGCCCTCGTTGCGAAAGTCCTTGCTGAACTCGTACACGCCATCGAAGCCGCCCACGATGAGGCGCTTGAGGTACAGCTCGTTGGCAATGCGCAGGTACAGCGTCATGTCCAGCGTGTTGTGGTGCGTGGTGAAGGGCCGCGCCGCCGCGCCGCCGTACAGCGGCTGCAAAATCGGGGTTTCGACCTCCAAATACCCTTTGTCGTTCAGGAAATTGCGCATTGACTGCACCAGCTGCGTGCGCTTGATGAATGTGTCGCGCACCTTTGGGTTCACGGCCAAATCCACGTAGCGCTGGCGGTAGCGCTGCTCGGGGTCGGTGAAGGCGTCGAAAGTGGTTTTTTCGCCGGTGGCCTCGTCGATTTTTTCCTTCACCACGGGCAGCGGGCGCAGGGCCTTGGCCAGCAGTTTCAGCTCCGTAACGTGGATGGACGTTTCGCCCACCTGCGTTTTAAACACGTGGCCTTTCACGCCGATAAAGTCGCCCAAATCGAGCAGCTTTTTGAACACCACGTTGTACAGCGTCTTGTCCTCGCCGGGGCAAATTTCGTCGCGATTCACATACAGCTGAATGCGGCCCGAAGAATCCATCAGCTCCGCAAACGACGCCTTGCCCATCACCCGCGACGACATCAGCCGGCCGGCCAGCGACACTTCCTGAAAATTATTCAGCTCCGGGTGGTAGTTGTCGTGAATTTCCTTGGCGTAGAACGTCACGTCAAACAGCTCCGACGGATAAGGGTCGATGCCCAGCTTCTCAAGCTCTTCGAGTTTGTGGCGGCGCTGTAGTTCCTGTTCGCTTAAATGAATCACTGATTTCACGGATTTTTCGCGGATTTCACGGATTTTGTGGACGGCATCCCGTAATCATCGAATCGGAAATGTTGATTCATCCGATGCCGATAATTTCGGGACACCGCATCGCGTGTTGC
>CAXTCS010000023.1:0-28230 GCA_964242365.1 uncultured Hymenobacter sp.
GTGCGGTGTTCATGGTAGCTCTTTTTATCGGGCCGGCGGCCCACTCCTGGAAGAAAGTGCCAGCTACCCGGTCGCCGGGCCGGAAACCCTGAACGTCGTCGCCCACCGCGACTACTTCGCCGGCCCCGTCCGACATGGGAATGACAGGCATCGAAATACCGACGGGGTAGCGGCCGTAAACGACGCCCATATCGCGGGCGTTGAGCGAGGCGGCCCGCAAACGCACCAAAATCTGGCGGCTATTTGGGGTGGGCTCCGGTAAGTCAACCAAGCGCAGTCCGTCGGCTCCAGTGGGTTCGTGAGCGTGATAAGCTTTCATAAGGAAACGGTTCAAAAAAGAAAGAAGAGAATCCAGCCGCTGGGCGGGAATAAGGTGCTCGGATGGCTATCCAAGGCAGATTTGACAATGAGAATTTGAGACAGGGAGCCCTAGATGGAACCCTAAATGGGAGTCGACGCGGCGGGCGTCCGGGCCTGAAGGGCGGCGTCTAACGCGCCCACGCCGATAAGGGCGTAGCCGTAGGGGGCTTCGCGCTGCACCCGCTGGCGCAGGCGCTGGTTGATGCCGTAGCGGGCCGAGCGCAGGGTGAGCGTGGTTTGGGCAGCCAGCCAACGGGCGTGCTCCCAGGCCCGGGGCAAGAGCTGGGCCGGCGGCAGCACTTCGTTGACTACACCCAGCGTCAGGGCTTCGGCCGCCGATAGGGTCTGGCCCGTCAGCAGGAAATAATTGGCCCGCACGGGGCCGAGCAGCTCCTGCCAGATAACCTGGGCGATGCCGCCCGGCACCAGGCCCCCCGGCAGGTGAAAGTCGCGGAAGGTGGCCGTGTCGGCAGCCAGCACGATGTCGCCCAGCAAGGGAATATCGGCGTGTACCAGGGCGGGCCCATTGACAGCCGCGACGATGGGAATGGGCAAATCGAGCAAGGCGGTGTCACGCCGGACTGCCTCCTCAAATACCCGGTCTACGCCGTGGGTGGTGGTGAAAGCCTGCGGGTCGCCCACTTGAGCTTCGGCGCAAAACGTGTCGCCGGCCCCGGTTAGGATAAGCACCCGGTTGCCCCGGTCGGCCCCCAGGTCGGCAAACGCGAAGCCCAGGTCGCGGTGTACCTGGTCGGTCATGACGAGGGGGCCGCCGTTGGTGTGCAAGGTTACTAGCACGATGCCCTGCTCGTCCCGTTCCAGGCGGAAATTGGGGTATTTCTGCTGGTAGTCTGAAAAGCTGCTCATAGTCGTTTTGGGATGGGCACGTAGATAAATCAGGATGCAGAGGTGACCACCAGGGGCGGCAGCTCGGGGTGCGGGTGCTCGGCCAGCGGGCCACCCATGTCCAGGTTGGCGATGCTGAACAACGCCCCGGTCATGCGCACCTCGTCGAGGGCGTAGCGGCGCAGGCGCTGGTTGAAGGCCGTGCGCGTAGCCCGGAGCGTACTCAACGGCAGAGCAGCCAGGCGCCGGGCGTGCTCGTAGGCCCGCGGCAGCAGCTGCGCCCGCGGCACCACTTCGCTGGCCACGCCAAATTCGAGGGCCTGCCGGGCGGACAGCTCCTGGCCCGTCAGCAAAAAGTATTTGCTCCGCACGGGGCGCAGGTATTCTTCCCAGAACGTGGGCGTGCCCGCCACCGAGAAACCGACGGCCACGTGGTTGCCGTCCTGAAAGGTGGCGTTTTCGGCGGCCAGCACCAAGTCAGCACTCATGAAAAACTCCTCATGCACCGCAGCTGGCCCGTTGACGGCCCAGATGATGGGCACCGGCACCTGAAACTGCTTGTCGAGGGAGCGGGGGCCGTTGCGGAAAAACACGTCCATGCCAGCGGGAGTCAGCTCGCTGAAGAAGGGCAGGATGTCCTGCAGCGTGGGGTTGGTGCAGAACGTGTCGCCGGTGCCGGTGATGATGATAACCCGGTTGTCGGGGTCGGCCGCCAGGTCGGCAAAGTTGCGGTGGGAAGCAAACGAGTCAGCCCCCCAGGACAGGGGCCCGCCGTTGGTATGCACCGTGATGAGCAGGATGCCCTGGTCGTCGCGCTCCATCTTCATCCAGTCGTACTTGGTGAAGTACGCAGGTGCCGCCGGCACGGGCCGGGCCGGCGGAGATGATTCAGCGGCGGCCAGGGCCGCCAGGCTACCGAGGGCTAACCCAGAGCCGGCATCCTGGTAAATGCGCCGCCGCAAGCCCTGCGTAAGAACCTCGTGGGTATTGCGCAGCGTGATGGAGGGCAGCGCCGCCAATTTGCGGGCGTGCTCCCAGGCCCGGGGCAGCAACTGGGTTGGGGGCAGCACTTCGTTGGCGGCCCCCAGCGCCAGGGCCTCGGGGGCACTCAGCTCCTGGCCGGTTAGCAGATAGTACTTGCCCCGCACCACGCCCAGCACTTCCGGCCACACGATTTGGCCGCCGTCGGTGGGTGGCAGGCCCCGCAGCAGGTGGGTCGCATCCTGGAGCGTGGCCGTATCGGCGAGCAAAATCACGTGCCCGAGCGGAATCAGCTCGGTAAGAACCCGGGCCGGGCCGTTGACAGCCACGACGATGGGAATGCCGATTTCCAGGAAATGGATGAGCAGCCCCTCCCCTTCTCCGGCGGCCTGGCCCAGCGCGTCCACCGAAAGGGTGGACGCGGATTCAGGGTCGGCCACGGTGAACCGGTCGCCGGTGCCCGTGAGCAGCATCACCCGGTTATCGGGGTCGTTGGCTAGCTCAAGACAGGCGGCGGCCAACTCGCGGCGGGCGGCGGGCGTAGCGACGAATGGGCCGTCGTCGGTGTGCAGCGTCACCGCTACAATGCCCTGCGCGTCCCGCTCCAGGCGCAGGTGGCGATAGCGGTTTGCGTATTCTTCAAAAATAGCCATGCCCGTTGGGAATAAGTTGGTTGGTTCGGGCTATTTGCCCCAGGTATCAATCACGTGCTGCATCCGTTGCTGCATGTCGGCGGTACCGAACAGGGCGGCGAATGCCCGACGCTCGATGTCGTTGGCCGCATCGAGGGGCAGCTCGCTGCCGGCGTTGAACACCCGCTTGGCTTCGGCCACGGCCTCGGCGCTGTTGGCGGCAATGCTGGCGGCGATTTCGCGGCAGCGGGGCAGCAGCTGCGCGGGTTCCACCACTTCCAGCACCAATCCCCAGTCGCGGGCCGTGGGCGCGTCGATGAGCAAGGCCGCATATATCATGAGGCGGGCCCGCATGGCCCCTACCCGGCGGGCCAGCCGCCACGTGCCGCCAAAGCCGGGAATCAGACCCGCCAGCACTTCAATCTGCTGGAACTTGGCGTTGGTGCTGGCTACGGACAGGTCGCAGGCCATGGCTATTTCGCTGCCCCCGCCGATGGCCATGCCGTTCACGGCGGAAATCGTGACGATGGGCATCCGCTCCAGCTCCCGGCAAATGGCCTGGCCCAACTCGCTGGCCGCGCTGCCTTCCTGGGGGGTGTGCGTTACCAGGTCAGCCGCGATGAGCCCGGCAATGAAGGCTTGCTCGCCGCTGCCCGTCACAATCAGGGCCCGCGCCCGGGGCGTGGCGGTGGCCACGGCCTGCACGGCGTGGAGCAGCTCTTGCAGCGCGGCCGTGGAAAGCTGGTTGAACGTCTCGGGCCGGTTGATGGTCAGGGTCACGATGCCCTCGGCTTCCGCTATCAGCAGGTAGTCGTAGTGAGAAGTTTTCATGCGGCCGTCGTCGTAGCGCGTGCGGCAGCGGCCAGTTCCTGGGCTACGGCCGTGGCATTGAGGCCCACCAAATCCGGAATATCAGCGACCACCTGCTGATTGGGGTAGCGTGCTTCCATCGCGGCGGTAATCGTGGCCTTGGCCTCGTCAGACAGCTTGCCATCGGCGGTCATGGCGGCTTTCACCAGGTCGTGGAACAGTTGCAGGTACTCGCTTTCCAGGCGCACCAGCTCGCGGAAATCGGTCGGTTGGCCGTGGCCGGGGTAGCCACGGCGGACGTCGGGAAACTGACCGGGGGCATTAACCAACTGCTGCTGCCAGGCCAGAGAGTGGCCCTCAGTTAGCAAAGGCGTGAAGCGGTTACTGACCAAATCTCCGGTGAAGAGCACATCGCTGTCGGCCACGGTGATGACCGTGAGGGACGGGGCTTCGCCCGCGCCCATCTCGTGGGTGGCAAGTGTCAGGCCGGCCACCTGCACGACTTCGTTCTCGGTTAGCAGATGGGTGGGCAGCAAGGGATGCGCCGGAAAGTCGTCGCCCAGAATCTTGTGGGCCAGGGCCATGAAGCCCTGGGCATCTTCGGCTACGGTACGCCGGGTAAGCTCCGAGGCGTAGATGGGCACCCCGGCGCCGGCCGCGTCCACAAAAACCTGAAGCCCGCCGACGTGGTCGGGGTGGCCGTGGGTGATGAAAATGGCCTTGATGGGTTTGCCGCTGGCCTGCATCAGGGCCAGGGCCCGGCGGGCTTCGCTGAGCTGGCGCTGACCGTCGATGACGATAAGCCCCTCGGGAGCCTCAATCCAGTGCGTGTTGACGGAGCCCACGCCTTCCGAGGCGTAGGTGTGAATGGGCAAGTTCATAGGCTTTGGGGAATTGGGCCGACCAACTGGCCGGCGGGGGTTGACGGTATTTTCTGCGCAAGCCTTCGCGCCGCGCTAAGCGCGGCTGCTGGCGGTGCGGAGTGGATGGCTGCAGTAGTCAGGCTTTGGGCCAGGCACTCACGGGTAGGTGGCCATCACTGGCGTCACCTCCAGCTGCATGATGGGCGCGAAGGGCAGCGTGGCCACGGCCTCAGCCGCTTGCTCGGGCGTATCGGCCAGCATGACCAGCCAGCCCCGGGAACGGTCTTCGGCCAGGAACATCTGTTCCATGTGCTTGTCGGCAATCAACTTGACGGCTTGGGTGTGCTCGGCGGCGGCGAGCGACGCATCAGGGGCGCTCTTCCAGGTAAAGGCAAAAACGTAGCGGTTCATAAGTTTGGAAAAGAGAGGTTTGGAGATTTTGGGGATGGGCCGACAGCAGGACTTCTAATGAGCCTCCTGCACCAGCAGGACCAGCTTGCCGCGCACGTGGCCCTGCTTGCTGAGGTCCTGGGCGGCGGCGGCTTGGGCTAGCGGAAAGGTCTGCTGGACGAGGACCTTCAACTGCCCCCCGTCGAGCAGATGGGCTATCTGGGCGAGCTGGGCCGCATCCGGGGTTACCATGAAATTGGCGGACCGAACCAGATGCCGCTGGGCCTGTATTTCGTTGGCGGAGCCCACGATGGAGACGAAAAAGCCGCCTTTTTTGAGGACCTGCCACGACTTGTCGGCCGTGGTGCCGCCCACCGTATCAAGCACCACGTCTACATCTCGAAGCACTTGTTCGAAGGCCGTGGCGGTGTAGTCGATGAATTCGTCGGCCCCCAGGTCTTTCACAAACTGCTGGTTGTGGCCGGAGGCCGTGCCGATGACGTAGGCCCCTTTCCATTTGGCCAGTTGCACGGCGAACTGGCCCACACCTCCGGCCGCCGCGTGCACCAGCACCCGCTGCCCGGCCCGCACGTTGGCGTAATCGAACAGGGCCTGCCAGGCCGTAGTGGCGGCCACGGGTACGGCCGCAGCTTCGGCATGGCTCAGCGACTCCGGTTTGAGGGCCACGATGTCGGCGGCGACGGCAATGCATTCCGCGTAGGTTCCCTCCGCAATCACCCCCACGCTGCCGTACACCGCATCTCCCACTTTCAACTGGCTGACGCCGGCCCCCACGGCGGAGATAACGCCGGAAAAGTCGCAGCCGGGCGTCATTGGCTGAGCGGCCGAGGCCCGTCCCAGCACTTTCCAATCGACGGGGTTGATGCCGGCGGCGTAGACCTGCACCAGCACCTGGCCGGGGCCGGCTATGGGAGGGGGCTTGTCGGTGTAGTTAAGGGAATCAGCCCCTTGCGCGATAATAGCTTTCATGGTGCGACGCGAAAAGGAGGGTTTAGGAATGAGAAGTAGCGGCCTGCAAACGGCCCGCGTTTTCGCGCAGGAAGGTTTCGTAGGATTTGAGGGGCCGCCCCAGCAAGCGGGCCGCGTCAGGGCTCACGCGGTCCACCACGCCGCCGGCGCGGATTTCCTGATTGAATTCGCGCATAGCCTTCTGCAACCACAGCGCGGCCCCGGCCTGCTGAAGCCGGGCGGCTACCTGCTCATCGGTGAGCGGCTCGTACGTAATGGGCCGACCCAGCACGTTGGTAAGCAAACGGGCCACCTCGGGCCAGGAAAAGGCCTCGGTACCCGTCAGGGCATAGGTTTTGCCCGTGTGTCCGTCCTCGGTCAGCACTTTCGCGGCAACAGCCGCGACATCGGCTGCGTCGATGAAAGCCTGGCGGCCTTCGCCCGTGGCGGCCCGCAACGTATTTGCTTCCCGGATGCTCTGCTGCTGGTCCCGGAAAATGTTCTGCATGAAGGACACCGGCCGCAGAATGGTGTAAGCGGTGCCCGACGTGGCCAACTGCTGGTCGGCGGCGGCGTGCCACCGCGAGAGCATGATTTTGCCTAGGTCGGCCCCAGCTTCCGAGTGGCGCACAATGTGGCGTATTCCCTGAGAAAGGGCCATCTGCAACACCCGTTCCGCCACGACGGGGAACTGTTCGACGACGGGCATCACCCAAAAGAACCGAGCAACGTCGCGAAAAACGGCGGGGTCGACCTGGCCGGCCACGAAGTCGGCCGGCACCTGCTCGATACCGAGCTTATCCCACTCCGGATTGGGTTTGACTGCCCGGGTGAGAACCCGCACTTTGCGGCCCGCTTGGGCCAGCTGCAAGGCTAGCAGGTTGCCCACCACCCCATTATTCAGGAGCAAAACGTCTTTCATGGGAGAGGGGCTAAGGGAGCAGATTAGAGCGGTTAGCCGGGGCGGTGAAGCCGGGCAGCAAGGCTTGGCAAAGAGGCATTTCACTTGATGGCTAGGCTTAAAGCTATCGAGTAGGGCTACCGCGGCGCGTCGGGCTTGAAGATGGAATGCGCTCCCAGCATTACCAGCGCCTGGCCGTAGGGCTGTTCGAGTAGCAGATGGCGGCGCAGTCGCTGGTTGAGGTTGATTTTGGTGTAGCGGAGCACCGCCGGTGTGAGCTTGACCAGTTGCTGAGCGTGTTCGTTGGCGCGGGCCAGCAGCTGGTCGGCGGGCAGCACCTCGTGCACCACGCCCAGCGTGTGCAGCTCCTGCGCCGACAGCACCTGACCCGTGAGTTGGAAGTACTTGGCCCGCGAGTGCCCCAGCAGCGTTTCCCACACCACGGTGGAGTCGCCACCGGGGGCCATGCCAGCAGCCAAGTGTTCCCCGTCCTGGATGCTGGCGTGTTCGGCGGCCAGAATCAAGTCGGCCCCCGCCCAGAAATCCGGGTGGATGCTAACAGGGCCGTTTAGGGCCCAGATAACGATGGCCTCCAGGTCGAGCAGACGGGAAAGCCCATTATTACCGCCCCGGCGCCAGAGCTCAGTCACGGCGATACCAAAGTGGTCCAGCTCACTTTGCAGGTCCTGCGGGTTGCTTTGGGTGCAGAAATTTAGACCCGTGCCGGTGATGATAACCACGCGGTTTTCAGGGTCCAGACCTAAGTCGGTGAGCAAGTCCGGCACCAGGTCCCGACCCTGGGCCCCGGCCAGTATCCATTCGCCGTCGTTGGTGTGCAGCCGCATGGTAAGCACCCCGTCGATGGTACGTTCCAAATGGGCAAAGTGCGCGTACTTGGCCCGGTAATTTGGCAGGCTGGTCATACGCAAGAAGGATGGTTAGCTGAGTCCATCAGAATAGACAGCGCACGACGGAAGCATGAAGCTGCTCCCGGTATCGCCGTGCCCGACAAGGCCAAACCGCGTACCGGTTTTGAGGAGCAGGGCTAATTGGCAATCAAAAGTGCCTTAGCGTGTCATTCTAGGCATAAAACGAGAAACTACCACTGCTGAGCTGTAGGCATAAATGAACAGAACCTTACCCGGAATGACGTACAAAAGAAAATAAGTACGATTTATCGTGTATTTTATGTTTAAGCTCTCGCTTGGCTGGTGTGAACGGGCGGTATTGAACAGGAAATTAAACTGGACGTTAGCTTAAGATATCATTAACCTCAAGTTGGACTACTAAAACCGTAGCCAATGGCCACTGGTTGATGTATTGACCTTTAAATACAGGGGTGTCGTCCGTAGCAAAAGGTAGCATGCTGTTGAAAACACTGCAATTGTTGCAGGCTTTGGAGGGTTCAACATAAGGCACCAAGGAAGCAACCACATTTACACCCGAAATACCGTACATTTATACCTCCCAGTGCTCCTGCCCGTGAGCACTTCCAAAATCGTCGACGGCAGGGCAAATTGGCAATTGCCTTGTGCTTATATCTGCCCTGCTAGTGATTATACCAGCCTTGTATTGAGTTTTATGACTGCCCCGCTAGCAAGAATTACCCGTTCTAACCCAAAAGCCGCAGTTAGCCGCGTTACTCCCGTTGTTTCGCCTTCCCTCACGATGGCGGAAATGGAGTTGCTGGTGGACGTAAGTAGCACTATAGCTGCTGTTCGGGACCGGGACGACCTATTCCGTGCGTTGAGTGAACAGTTGCGGCCCATCTTCCAATTCGAGACAGCTGTGGTAACAACTTATTCGAAGGATTTGAGTCATTACCGGCATTTGCTCAACAACGCCTCGGCTAAAGTGAAGGCCCATCCGCTGTACTCGCAGCTCGTCGGAGACTTTTACTTGCCCATTGCTAATAGTCCAGATGCTTTTCTGCTTGAGCGTTTCGGTGAGGACGACTTATACTTCTCGCGCACCGCGGACATGGCCCAGCGCTACCCCAGTCATCAGATTATTTCGATGATGACAGAGAGCGAGCTGCACTACAATGTGCATACTGCACTCCGCTACCAAGGGCAGATTATCGGCTTTTTTCACTTCCACTACACGAAGGAAAGTGCCGTACCGAAGGCGCAATTTGGCTTAGTAAGGGCTTTGGCCAAACCACTGGCTGTAGCAGTAGCTAATATCCTGGCTAATGAAGAGTTCCAGCGACGCGAACAAGAGCAAGCGACGCTGCTCAACATCAGCGAAATTATTGCGGCCAGCCGCAACCGGCACGATTTGCTGAAACTGGTGTATGAACAGATTCGGCCGAAGCTACCGTTTGACTTCGCGGGCCTGTTTTACTTCTGCGATGTGGCTGGCCGACCGGACCCGCAGGGCGACTACCATGTGTGTCTGCTGGAGAACGTACTGGAGGACCCCACCATTGCCCAGCCCGGCGAAATTCCACCCGGCCCCATTCGGCAGGGCAACGAGTTATTTAAGGCAATAGCGGCCACAAAAGTGGGACTGGGAGACTTAACCTACCTTCAGCAGAAATACCCAGACTACCCCTATTTGCCGCGGCTTCGGCGGCTGGGCATTCAACATGTACTGGCGGGGCAGCTGCGCCACGGAGGCGAAACAATCGGGCTGTTGTCCTTCGACTCAGCCACGGCCAATTATTATTCTGAGGAATATTTCCCCTTGTTTGAGGCGTTGGCGAACCTGCTGGCCACGGCCTTGTCCAACATCCTGGCCAATGAGGGCGCGGCCGAGCGGGAACGAGAAAACACCCTGCAAGTGGAGTTGCACAGCGCCCTGGAAGTGGCTGGCAATTGGGAAACCCGCTTGCTGGGATTGAGCCGGGTAATGCAGTTGGTCGTGCCCCACGACTACATCGTGTTTTGCGTGAGCGACCCGGCCCTGCCCCACGCCGAGCACTTCTACCGATTTGAGCGCATCGGCTTCGACGATTACCGTTATTTGGATACGGCAGCCTTCTGCCGCCTTACGGGGCTGCCCCCCATCGAACACGAAACCTTGCTGCAGGAAGCACGGTCGGCCCCTGCGCAACTGCTACAGGGAGATGATTTCACGGCGGCCCGACAACGCAACAAAATGATAGATGCCGCGGCCCGCACCTTCCAGCTGCAAAGTCAGCTGCGGATGCCGGTGCCCCTGAGCCGGGGCGGGCGATGCGTGGTGGTTGCTTATAGTCAGCAGACCACTCCGTACCGGCCGGAGCACCTGGCCCGGCTCGCCCGACTGCTGCCGACGCTGAGTCTCACGCTAGAAAAGCTGCTGGCCTATGATGAAATCCGGTCGTTGAATGAGCAGCTGCAACAGGAGAAAACCTACCTGCGCGAAGAGCTACAAACCACATACAACTTCGAGGAAATCATCGGCTCGGGGCCGGCCTTGCAACAGGCTTTTCGCCGCATCCACCAGGTAGCGCCGACCGATGCCACGGTGTTGTTGGAAGGCGAAACGGGCACCGGCAAGGAGTTGTTTGCCCGGGCACTGCACGAGGCGTCGCCCCGCCGGCCCAAGGTACTGGTGAAGGTAAACTGCGCGGCCCTGCCGGCCCAGTTAATCGAATCGGAGCTATTCGGGCACGAAAAGGGGGCCTTCACCGGGGCCCACGAACGGCGCATCGGCAAGTTTGAGCTGGCCCAGGGTAGTACCATCTTTCTGGATGAAATCGGGGAGATGCCCTTGGAGTTGCAAGCCAAGCTGCTGCGCGTATTGCAAGAAAAGGAGTTTGAACGGCTGGGCGGCAACAAAGTATTCCGGGCCGACGTGCGAGTGGTAGCAGCCACCAACCGCGACTTGCAGCGAGAGGTGGCCGAAGGTCGCTTCCGGGCCGACTTATTTTTCCGCTTGAACGTGGTGCCGATTCGCCTGCCGGCCCTGCGCGAACGGCCGGAGGACGTGCCCCTGCTGGCCCAGCACTTTCTGCACAAGTACGCCAAGCGTTTCGGCAAGAATGTGCGCAGCATTGCGCCGGTGGCCTTGCACGAAATGAAGTGCTACCACTGGCCGGGCAATGTGCGTGAGCTGGAACATTTGGTGGAACAGTCGTTGATTCTGAATGAAACCAGCGTACTGGAGCTGTCCAAGCCGCTGGTTCGCACCACCGAGGCTGCGGCATTGGAGGTCGGCACCTTACCCGTGCGGACCTGGCAAGAGGCGGAACGCGACAACATCCTGGCCGCGCTCCGCCTCACCGAAGGCCGCATCCGCGGGCCCCGCGGGGCGGCGCGCCTGCTTGACATTCATCCCAATACGCTTGATTCACGCATCGAGAAGCTGGACATTGGTAAGACGTTTGGCAAGAAGGAGAAGTAAGTTGTAGTAAGGCAGACAATCCAAACACGGCAATGAATTCACCAACTAACGCGTCCGGTCACGGGCATCGGCCCGGTTAAGCATGACGACCCAACCGGAATTCTTTAGCAAAGGCCGCATCGAGGCGTTTAGTGACGGCGTGTTTGCCATTATCGTCACGCTGTTGGTGCTGGAATTAAGAGCACCGCACCTTTCCCTTGTGCAGCACCAAGAGCCCGGGGCGTTGTTGGCCGCGCTACTTGCGCTGGTGCCCAATTTTTTAAGCTGGGTTATCAGCTTTTTTGTGATTTGCGTGACCTGGGAGAACCACCACCGGGTATTGAGCATGTTCCGGCGCGTCGACCATGGCGTATTCTGGCTCAACGCACACTTGCTGTTGTGGCTCTCGTTCATCCCCTTCCCGACGGCGCTCATCGGCGACTATTTTCGCAACCCCGTCGCGCTGAGCTTTTTTGGCGTAGCGCTGGCGCTGGCGGCGGGGGCCTTCAGCTTGTTGCGCTTCTATGGGCTGGGCCATCCAGCGCTCCTAACTCCTGAGGTAGATTTGGGCGAGTATCGGCGCGGCACCTGGCGCTCGGTGTGGTTTGGCCCGTTGCCTTATTTGGTGGGCGCGGCCCTGGCCTGGGTTTGGCCACCAGGGGCTTTGCTGTTATACGGAGTGGTGCCGGTGTACTTCATCACCCGCGACGCCACGCGGCCAGCCTGAGGATGGGAAAGAGGGCAGCGACCTCACAATCTGTTCTGGCGGGAATAGATATATACTGCCGCCATCTCACCTGCTCTAATTGCTTACTTCGTTGCCCGTATGGATGATACCAGATATTTTTTTGCCGGATTTTATCATCCTTCCTTTTTTCGGATGAACATCCCGACTTATGATTCCCTCTTGAATCTCAACGAATTACCGGGAGAGATTCACAGGGTCTATTTTCACGAATACATCCACTTTTTACAAGATGTAACAACCAGCGACGGATTGGCAAATGCGGCAATGGTCGTCAACTTCGTTCGGTATGCGGTGGCATCGTTGAAATCACCGACAGCCACGTTGCCCCTACAGGTGCCAGCCACTGCGGTCATTGCTCCGGGGCAAGCACTGCGGCAGCTTTACTTAGGAGATGGCATACACTTAAAAGCACAGCCGAAAGTTCGGCGAATTGTGTCAGCGCAGCATCTCAAATCGGGAATAGAACTGCCAGACGGCCGCAAACCGAGGCGTATTGAGGTAACGTTTGCTTCCGGTGAAGTCCATCACTTTGGGGCAAATTGGCTGAACGAGAGCATGGCGTATATCGCCGAGAGCATGGCCTATCCCGGGGGCGGGGTTCCTGCGGAAGTAGCCTACACGGCAGCCGAACTACTTGCTGAACACCTTTACCCAACTCTGGGCGCGCAGAGCCAGGAGAACATCTTGGCTTTGTGCGATGCTAGCCTGCTATTTTATCACCCAGGCCAAGCCTTTTACATGGTCCTGCGGAAAATGCGGGCCGACAAGTGGATGCCAAAGCGGCCGGAAGAAGTGTATGAATTTGCTCGCACGGCCCTAAAGTTCAAATTTGAGGGCGTAACAAGCGCAACAGAGCTGCTCCAATTTTCCGGCGAGCGAGCTATTGAGATGCTGAGTGATTACTTCACTTCTGATACGTTTGCTGCAAATGCGGCTTGGGTGCGGGAGGTGATTTTACGGGCCGAAAAGCTCCGTCAGGAACAACCCTTTTTCATCCTTCAACTCGTTCGGGATGGGCCAATTGCACGCAACCCATTTTTCACCTTTCTGCTGAATTGGCTGGGCTCCCCCCTCACGACCAACGAGGACGGTGAAAGCTCCATTATCCCAATGAGCGGCTTTGAGGCGGTGAAAGATGTGCATCAAGACCTATTCACGGCAATAAGGCAAGTGATGCTGCTATGCGCAATAGGCAAGAGTAAAAAGGCGTGTACCATGCGCTGGCATTGCCAAAAAACCTGCCAAGAGAAAGGCATAGAAGATTACACCGACGACAGATGCGATACTGCGCCCTGGGAGCGCAGCAAAGATGATGAGCGTTGTGCCTACGCGGTAGTTTGGCACATGTGGGGGCTGACCGGAGTGGAGCCCCGGTTCGCAGCGAATTAGGGTTCAACGAATATTTTTGCAACGTATCTGGCCCCATCATCCTGGCTCAGCACACTGGTATGCTGTCATTTGACCGATATTTGCATAGCATGATGGCGTACCCTCACCACAATTCCTTCGCTACGGCTAACAGCGAATGTATCAGTTTCTACCTTTCGAGTCAACTGTTCATCGAGCAGGGGTAATCGACCTATTTTGGTCAAATGTGCCTGACTATTTTATTGCCGCTGAAGTGGCTGACTTCCTGACTTATTTGTCCAGCGGTCACCCTTATTTTGTGGTACAAGAGGAAGAAAGCTTGATACCTGTGGCAGCGGGGGGATACGCTCGTCACGGTGCGCACATTGTCCTGACCTGGGGCATGGTTCGGCGAGACTTACACCGACTGGGTATTGGCCGAGCGTTTACTGAATTCCGATTGACCGAGGCTAACCGTGATTTTCCAGGTCTCGCCGTTAGAATAGACACCTCACAGCATTCTGCAGGTTTTTACGAAAAGCTAGGCTTCACTACTATCGAAACCCAAGCCAACCATTGGGCACCAGGATTGGACCTGTTCCGCTTGGAGCGGAGGGCTAAAGTGGAATTGTAACATTAGCGGTTTGTCAAGAGAAACTAGCTTAACCGTTTTACCCGCGGCCCAGTACGACGGCTTCAGCATGTTTCACCAGCCCAGCCAGCAGCCAATGAAACGTAAGGTCTGGCGTCAGCTGAGTAACGGCAGTGGGCGTGGCATTGGTGGCCAGCAATAAGCATGCGGCCGAGTACAGGTTTTCGTCGACTAGGCGGTGGCAGAGAATCTCGTAGCGCTTGGTGGCCGGTAAGAGGCTATAGCTATTCTGTGGGTAACCCATGCAAGGCAGGACTGCTGGGTAATTGTGCAGTACGTTGCCCGGCCGGCACCAGCCAGAATGCCAACCCGGCGCTAACCGCAGCCAATACCGCACAGACCCAGAGCATCCGTTGGTACGTGTGCAGAAAGGCTTCCTGGATAGCCGTGTGAACGGAGGGTCGTTGAGCAACTGGCACCGCTGCTGGCACTGCGGCCGCGCCGAGCTTGCCTGCTTCCCGGGCCAGTGCCGTTTGAGCGGTAGGCGGCAGATAAAGCGGTTGGGTACGCTGGTGCAGCTGGTCGGCAAAATGTGTGAGGGCAACGGCCCCCAGGACGGCCAGCGCCAGCACCCCGGCCGTGCGGGACACGGCGTTATTGACGCCCGAAGCGGTGCCAGCGTAGTGGTCGGCCACGGCCGTCATCACGGCCGTTGTGAGGGGCACCACCGTGAGGGCCATCCCAAAACCGAACAACGCCAACCCCGGCAAAAAGGTGGGCCAGTAGGCCGCCGGGCCGGTGGTGTAGCCGACCTGGCCGAGCCAGCCGAAACCGGCGGCCACCACCAGGGGCCCGGCGGTGAGCAGCCGGCGGGGTCCGTGGCGGTCGGCCCAACGCCCGGCCGGGCGGCCCAACAGGGCAATGAGGGCCGCCAGGGGCGTGAACGCCAGCCCGGCCTGGAGCTGGGAGTAGCCCTGGACCTGCACCAGGTTGAGGGAGAGAAAAAGCATGGCCGCCGTCAAGGCCCCGTACAGCAGCAGCGTGAGCAGGTTGGTGCCGCTGAAGGTGCGGTTGCGAAACAAGGCCAGCGGCAGCATCGGGTGCGCGCTGCGGGCTTCTACCCCCACGAAGGCCGCCAGCGCCGCCGCTCCCCCACCGAGCGGCCCCCAGGCCAGCGGGTGCGCCCAGCCCCGGTCCGGGGCCGTGAGCAGGCCAAATGTGAGGGCGGCCAGTCCAAAGGCCGCCAGCACGGCCCCGAGCCAGTCACTGCCCGTGGCCGTTTCGTCGCGGGTTTCGGGTACCTTGCGCCAGAGTACCAGTAGGGCCACGGCCGCCAGCGGCAGGTTGAGCAGGAAAATGGCCCGCCACCAGCCGGCGTCGGCGAGCCAGCCGCCCAGCGCGGGGCCGCCCAAGGTAACCAACGTGGTCGCGGCCGACCAGGTGCCGATGGCCCGGCCGCGCTCCGCGGCCGGAAAGCCCGCCGAAATCAGGGCCAGGCTACCGGGGATGAGCAGCGCGCCGCCCACGCCCTGCACCACGCGGGCCGCGATGAGCCAGGCCGTGCTCGGGGCCAAGCCACAGCCTAGGGAGGCCAGCGCAAACAGCCCAATGCCCGCCATGCACACCCGCTTGCGGCCCAGCCGGTCCCCCAGCGCGCCGCCTTCCAGAATCAAGGCCGCCAGCACCAGCAGGTAGCCGTTGAGAATCCAGAGTAAGTCGGCTCCGCTGGCGCCCAGGTCGCGCTGGAGAGCGGGCAAGGCCACGTTCAGGGCCGAGCCGTCGATGAAGGCCATGCAGGAAGCGGCAATGGCGGCCACTAGAATCCAGCGGCCGATGGCCTTGTCTGTGGTGGAAGCAGGAGGTGCGGGGATAGGCATAGCGGCCAGAAGCATGTAAGCTGCCCGTGTGCCGGGCCAACCATTCTACTGCTGAGGCTAACGTAAAATAATTGTTCTTGGCCCGGCGAGGAGTATCGGGAAACAAAGAGGGCTCAGTCATCCGACTGAGCCCTCTTTGTTTTGCTTTCAATGGTTTGGCTATCGTTCCTTAACGGACTGCGACAAGACCGAACCAGCCAATGCTTTGGTTTCCTCGCTGTATTTGGAGCTATCAAGAACTTTGGAGGCCAAATCTTCCATTGCAGCCCCAGTCTGGCTGCCTTTGGTGACTTGAGCTAACGCGGAGCCGGCTAACTTTTTGGCTGTAGCAGAAGCATTATTGTTGTTCAGCACTTTTGACGCTAATGAAGCAACGCCGGAGGATGTAGATTTTTTGTTCATGATTGTGGATAAGTGGTAAAGTGATTGCAACTGTTTAATGCTCTTCCAACGGCAACAAGTTCAAGAATGGCACTCTAAACAGTCGGAATTATTCAACAACGTCTGCTGAAGAAATTGCCATAGCTACATGGTCTACATAGCTCGGCGCGTCGGTTTTGACTTTGAACTGAGCGGTTCCTTGGGGACCTACCGACTCAAAGACTTTGTATTCTTTGTTCTCCAGCAGTGTATTCGTTTTAGAATACCACTCAACCATCAGCACTGGGTCCTTGAATCTGGCCAAAGTGGCCCGGTTGATGATGCGTCCTTCCAAGACCAACTGGCCAATAAAATTGCGTCGGTACGTCCCTTCGGTGGCCAGATATTCACTGGGAGCGCCCTGTTCCTGCGTTAGCAGCTCGGCTCGTAGCTCAGCTGCTGTTTTGGGCCGCTCAGCAACGGTTTCATATACGGAACTATTACTCGAGCTATTGTAAGAATCGGCTCGCGAGCAGGCACCTAGCGTGGTTATCAGAAAGGCGAAGGAAGCAACGCGCTTAATATAAGCGCGTCGGAAATGGTAGGTAGACTTGTTATGCATTGAATAGGACTGAGTTAAAAAGACGCAAAGTTGCTCAGCTCAGTGCTGGCATTGCATCATAGGTGCGATTGTTGAGAGTACGCCCGGAGGCTTTTTTGTTGACTCCCCCCCACTGCTTGAAGAAAAAAGCTACCCCAGCGGCTTCACACTGCTGGCGGATATCCTCGACCCATACTTCTTGCATTGGGCGAGGCTTACGGCCCGATTCGCCGCCTACAATAACCCAATCAATTCCAGTCAGGTTGAGATTGGGTAGTGGGCCGAGCAGAGGTTCGAGTGATAAAAACTTGGTTTGGGCCCCGCTTTGCTGCAAGAATTCGATGCGGTGACGGACACGGTAATCCTCCACTGAAACGCCCATCCATATGTTGCGCGTCCAAGTGAGGTGCTCGGAGTATTCGGCTACTAGCTCTGCTCGCTTTGTGAGAACCTGAAAGGTATGCTGGGGGCAACGGTTCATCGTGTCGAATACGCGCTGAATGAACGGTAGCGGCACATTGACGTGGAACAAGTCGCTCATTGAATTGACGAATACCACTTTGGGTTTCCGCCAAGTAAAAGGCCGGGCCAACTCGGATTCGTGGGTCCGAATAATTTTGAATCCGTCGGCGTATTTCTCCTGCCCCATTGCTTTGAGGCGTCTGGTCATGACTTCGGCATAGCAGAACTTGCAGCCAGCCGACAGCTTATCACACCCTGTGGTAGGGTTCCACGTCATTTCGGTCCATTCAATGCTGGATTGTGCCATTGGATTTAGCTTTAGATTCGCTGCTAATTTAATTAGTTTTTAATAAACTAAGCTAGCGACGCATATTAGACAAATCTAACGCGCAGATGCTCGGGCACGGCTTGTTCACCTCTGGCCGTCTTTCGGGAAGGCAATAAATCCTCATCGGCAGCAAAGGCTCGCTGGTCATGGAGCAAGCGACGGATGGCAGACTTGTACTCGGACTCGGTGTAATTGGTAGTAGGATGGTGTTGCTTGTAGAGCTGGCCAAAGGTAGAAATACGACCTGCGTAGGCTTTATGCACCTGAGTGGCCAGTTCGCCGATGGGGTCAGGCAGCGCGTCGAACATATTGTGCTGCTTGTCGCGCTCGACACTGGCTAAATCATGGCCGAACTTAGCTTTGCTGCGTGGACCCATAGTGGTGTGTTGCCGAAGCACTTTTTTCATCAGCTCGAAGCCTTTTTCGTGCTTGGTGATGCCAACAATGTAGTGGGAAACATGCTCTTCATCTTCCTGAACGACCATGAAGGGAACCACGAAATTGGCACCAATCTCGCGCAACGATTCATCCAAATGGCGAATAATTATCTCATTGCGCTCAGCTGGCCGGACTCTGGCTAGCTCGGCTTTGATAACCTGGACCCGCTCGGGACCGAATATCTTGTTCATGTTCGACTCAAACTGCTCGTTGCCAAGGGCGGCATTGACACGGCGATAATTGAAGAAGAATAGAATGTCGGATTGCGGGATTTGAATCATGGAGCGCAGCAGCTCCCGGCTGATTTCCTTATAGCCGAAGGGGTCGATGAAGACGACCATTGGGAGGCGTAGTCCCTGATGATTCTTTGTAAACCAAGACAGTACTTCGGGCGACTCGGCATCGTGGGTGGTGTACCCAATTTTATTTCTGAGGCTAGCAATGCCTGGAAGAGCAGCTACGTGGATTTTTAGCCGCTCAATCATTTCTGGCTCGTTGTCGTTGAACCGCAGGATGAGATTGTCGCGCAGGTAATCGGCCTGCAAAACGGCCTCTATTATTTTGATTGGAGTTGATTTTGTACCATCCTCATACTGGCCGCAACCCGAGAATAAATCAACTACATAAGCGCGAGCCTCTTTCTTAAAATGCAGCTTGCCCCGCACGATGATATTGGCCCAGCCAATTACGTACTTGCTGACAATTTCAGCTTTCAGAACCGAGTGCGGTTGTGCAGTTTTGAAAAAGGCTGCTGCGGTAACTTCAGGGGCGCGATTCATCTGAATTAGACTGCTGATTGTTTGGGGAATTGACGTATTGATACAGCCCTACTATTGAAGTATTGATAATCAAGTCGCTACAGTGAGAAGTTGACGCAGATTATCAAATAAGATTTTTGTAGCGTCTGCGGAAGTCGTTTGCCATAAGGCAGCTAAAGCCACGGCTACTTGCGCTACGTCCGATGGTTGAGCTGCCCGCTGGCCAATTTGCACAAAAGGACCGTCTGTTTCCGTCAGAATACGTTCGGCAGGAATCAGCTTTACTAGGTCAGAGAAACGTTTGGCCCGTGTCATTGCCGGGTTAAAAGAAAAATAGAACCCATTCGCTACAGCAGTTTCAGCGACGGCCAGCGAGCCCGAATACCAATGCAGGATGGGTTTCCCCCGAAAGTCAGTTCCGATTGCTTGAATTACCTCTTTTTCGGCGCGGCGACTGTGGATGGTGATAATCTTATCACCGCTCAGTTGACACCAGTCTAAAATTTGACCGAATACTTTTTGCTGGATTTGACGCGTATGGGTGTCGGTGGTCACGAAATCGAGACCTACTTCTCCAACGTAGCGAGTCTGAGGCAGCAACCTTTGGAACAGATTTAATTCGCCTTGTCGCTCAACCGCCAGTTCGGGGTGAAGCCCTAGAGCAGGCCGAACGAAGCGGGAATCCCCTATCAGGCGTTGCGTGGCCTCAAATACGGAAGGCGTATTGGTGACGGCGACGACATAGGTCTGCGTTTGTTCGGCCTGCGCCACAAGAACAAGTGGGTCGGGATAGAGGTCGAGGTGGCAGTGAGTATCAAAGAGATGCACGGCGAAGAGCAGGAGGAATTAACTATTTAAAAAAGAGTCCACCTCTTGCAAGCCTCGTGTGTACACACCCACGTACTTCGCAATATTGGCGCTGTCACTGGATAAAGGACCAGAGCGGAGAACCTGAGCAGCACCGGGTGGTCGTTGCTGGGCTCGCAGAATGGCAATTTGAAAGGCTCGCAAGTCGCGGTTTTTCTGGTCGGTAAGGTTGGCAAGGTGCAACACCTTCAAACGAATGTCTCTGCGATATGGGGCCTTGCGAGCAGTGGCAGTGATATTGGCACGATGCTCGGCAGAAGCACGAATGATGCAGGGAACACAATATCCGCAATGCCGCACGCCTATGCCTTCGAAGCGCCCGGCATTGGGATGAGCGCACGACATAGTTAGCGGCAGCCCGGCCTGAACTAACGCTTGGTTTGAAGCCCCGGCCAACATCTCCCCTTTGGTGAGGTAACGGTAGGGATTTTCAACTGTGACGTTGACGGCTATGGCATTCAATAATTCCTGGAACAGGTGCAGCGTATTAGGGTGCGTAGTACGGGTACTTGAGCTACCTAGACGGCTGTAAGTAAGCGGAATATTGAGTGTAATAAGTCCATTTTCAGGGATATAAAGTGTAGGAGCTTGCTGCGTGGCCGCTAAAAGTGAGCCCAAAGCCAGAAAAACCAGCGAACGGCTGCGGGTGGTAGGTTCGCTAGAGCCTGTAAGGCCCCGGCGCGGGTCTACGTTGAACTTGAACTCTTGAAATTGCTTATGGTAATGCTGGTGCAAAAGGCCCTTCAATGCTGCCTGTGCCGGGCTAGCATGAGACGCGGAGCCGGCCCCATAATGGCTGACTAAGGTCAATTTCTTACCGGCAGCCAATAGGTCGGCTGCACCAATAAAGGAATCTAGGCCGCCTGAGAACAAGCAAACAGCATCAGGCTGAAATGGGGCAACACCAGGCGTTAAATTGGCGGGAGTTGCTGCTGCTGGGGTGGTGGCGACAGCAGGGTCGTCGGTGGAATAAGCGCGAAACTCCACCTCCCACTGGTCGCCAGACAGGTAGGTGAGCAGCTTGGTTACTTTCTCCTGCGCATTTTGCCAAAGCGTGGGGTCGGTTACGGACATGGACAACCGGATGTGGCGAGTCCAACTGTCAAAGGCCGAAGCGCGGGGGAAACTAACGTCACAGGCAAAAACTGCTGCAGCCAGCCGGTACAAATCTTTGGCAGCAGATGGCGGCGTCAGTTGGTGTTGGGTTAGGGTCGGCAGCACATCGGAGCGCAATTTATCCGCCTCGATGGTGTCGAGCGGGATAACCACCGTGTGTAGAGGAAGCGGCGATGGAGCGGCTTCATTTTTACCCAATACAAGGGCATTCCAGGTTATTCCTCCCATACCTCAATGATAGAATAGGCGTCGTCGAACACGCGCTCAACAATGCGTTTGCCTTCGGCGGCGGTGAAACTGATGTTATTCACCTGTGGCGGAGTCACTTCTTCCTCCACCCGGTCTTTTACATAACTACGGATGTCGCGCTCCATGCGACACGCCGCAGCAGGGGTAAGGTCGTTGCGTTCGAGCCGAATGGCCAGCACTTGCATGAGACGGGCGAAGATGTAAGCCGCGACGTATTGCACCACTACGCTGGCCACCTCGGCCATATCCAAAGCAGCCAAGCCGTTGATACCGACAGTTTCGACCGAATACTTTTCAAACAACTCTTCAAGTACTGTACAGGCTGCATCTCGAGCGGCGGCGTCTTCATTTTGTGCGCCGCCGGGGGCTAGCTCGTCCACAAGCGCGGCCAGCACTTCGTCGGCGCTACGCCCGACGAAATTGCGGCCTACAAACTCACTAAGGGCCGTTTCGCCGCCTTGAACGAATGCAGTGAGGGCACCGGCCAGAAATTGAGCCGTGCGGACGCCACCAGCCGAGCCGCGGGTAGCTTGGCGCGAGCCGCCCTGAGCCCGGACAAAACCCCGAGCAACTGGCTTGAACGCGTTTACCCCACCGCCACCGGAAGAGGCGTATTTACCAATGGCCCGTTTAGGCGAAGTCCAAGCAGTATCGGGCACTGGGGCAGGTGCCGTTGCTAGGGGTGCAACTGGAGGACCTGGCGGTAGGTTATCAGGCGGATTTCCATCTGGCGGCGTGCCATCTGCCGGCGGAGGCGAGTCAGGCGGCGGACCAGGTGGCGGCGGTGGCCCGGGCGGTGGAGCTGGGCCATCGGGGTCACCGGGCGGAGGGGGTGGTGCCCACGGGGGCAGTAAGGGAGAGCGGCCTTTCGGACCACCGTAAGATTTGGAAGTACCCATTATTATCTGATGACCTAATTAGCAGCGTTTCGCCGCAGCATGACGTCGGCACTCATGGCCCGATTAGCAGCCTGGGCCAACTGGGGCTTTTCCGTATTGGTAGACCACCGTTGCAGCAGGCTATCGGCGGCTAACTTGACGCCGGGGACTTTGGTACTTAAGCCGCGAATAGCTACGGGCAGGGTGACGGGAATACGCTTCACATTCAAGCTTTCCACAAATGCCAGCACTTCAACCGCAACAGCAGCTTTGGCCTTGGCCAAGTCGAGCATGGCGCGTAAGGGAGAATTTTCTTGACCCAAATCCTCACTCCGGCCACACCGCTCGGCTAGTGCTTTCATCAGCGTTGCCGCATCCTCATTTGAGAGATTGGGTGCTTGGTTGTTACCGCCTAGGCGTTCGGCAGCAGAGCTACTCAAAAGCATCCGCAACACCTTGGTTGCCTCTTCGCTCAACCGAAGCGCCGCGCCGCGGAGCACCCCGAGTTTGTCCCGCGCGACGTAGAAGTACGGAGACAAATTTTCCTGGCTCAGCGGCGGCTCCGATTGAATCCAATTTCGCAGCCACTCATCATCTGCCCAACTGCGAGCCCGCTCAGGGATAGTGTTGGGGTCTGGGGTTATCTCGGCGTCAGCAGCTGGCACCGCTGCATCAGTTGGCGTTTCAGGTGCGGAGCTAACGGAGTCGATTGATTGACGCAGTTTGCTTTCCAACTCCTTGATTTCCGGAGGCAATCCACTGGCTTCGGCCTGCCACTGCGCCAGCAGGCCAAAAGTCATCGGTTTAAATTCTTCTAACAACATGAGCTTAGCCATGACGCGGAGTTTCAATTCCACTTTTTTGGCTTTGGCCATGCTGATTCGCAGTAACATGCTATTCAAAAAACGTTTAATCTGACGCGGGTTGCCGCGCAGAATACGAGTCAGCACATCGGCCGTTTGCTGTGAAAGTGTCAGGTCGTCCAGCAGAACATCGGGCGCGTTTTTCACGAATTGGCCAATGGTTGCCAGGCTGAATACCGCCGTGGTTGAAACATCGGCCTCCACCTTTTTCAGTACAGCAGCACACACTTTTTCAAATACGTCGGGAGCAAGACGTAGCTGTGCGAACAACAGGTTGATATATGTTTCAACTTCAGCCTGGCCGAGCTGTGGGATGCGCACGGGCACTTGCACCAGCTTTTCGAGGTAGTCGCGGCCTAAGTCAAATTTTTCTTGCGCGCTGCTAGACGAATCGTCGCCGATTTCGGGAAACCGCCGCTTAACGGCGTGTTGTACTAATCGCTCGTCAGCTCCAATGACAAACGCCGTGTTGGGCACGTAGAGGAAAAGCTTGATGGCTTCCAGCGTTTCAATAATCGTGTCGGGCAGACAACGGTCTAAGTCGTCGATGAGTACGACCAAGGTCTCAATTTTGCTTTCTTTTAACAGCTCCGCAAAGTCTTGCCGGAATTCGCGCACCGTGCGGCGAATGTTGTCGGCCGGCTCAGGTGATTCCTTAACCAGCTTTTTGGCATCTTCGGCCGACACACCTTTTATCTTTTCTTTGACGTAAGTGGCTGCATCGGCAAGGCCACCGATGTGGGGCAGGCCCGTTAGCGTGAACGATAATACCTGCTTGCCTGCCATGCCCATCAGCCGCAGCCAATCTACCCTTTTCAAGAGTTTTTGCAGCAGTTTTTTGGCTTTGGTGGTGTCTGGCAGATGCTCCTCCAGTGCGTCAAGGATGCTGCCCATCAGGGCTGATTTGGCGTCGTCGTTGCCTTCAAATAGCCACCCATTGAATGGCACGCACAACACCTTTTTGTGGCCTTCAAAATGGTCTTGCGTCATTTTCATGACGCTGGACTTACCACTACCCCACGCACCGAAAACGCCGATAGTGAGCGGTAATAGTGGCTTGTTATCTATCAGGCCCGTTACCGCCCCAACAATATGCTGCACGTTGATTAAATCAACGCTGGTTTCATTATCTGACCACACGTAAGATTGATGTTAGGAGTTTGATAAGGAGTTCATTTCGCTGCCCTTGATGCTTGATGCCACCTCGCAGGCGCTAAGTTGGGTTCCATCGGGTAGTTGCAGGAGCCAAGCGCCCGTAATTGGATGATGAAATGCATAACTGCCCGGCCGGCATTGCTGGGCACGGCATTGCAAGGCTAATAGCCCCGCACGCAACCCCTGGCGGCGGCTTATGGAGTACACGTGTCGGGAGCAACTGAGACGGAATAAGCAGGCACGCCGATACTGGGCTGGCCATAGCAGCCAGTAGAGCCTGATAAGCAACTGAAGGGGCACGGAACTTAAGCGGCCGGCTTTTGAAATACCACCATAGACACCGAGGTATTGGTGGCGGGTGTAGCACCGAGGCCAAAGCACCCGTTGTTGCCAGCTACCGTGGTCGTTACTTTCTCCAAACGAACGTAATTCCAGCCTTGTGCGGCGTGTTGCCGGACTAATTGTTCAAGCTGCTCGGCAGCGTGGTTGGCCGTCCCGTTGTTAGCGATAGTAGCGGTAAAGGGTACAACTTTATATTCCATACGACGGTAGAAAAAGAGGAATGTGGATTGGGGACGCTAAGTAAGCAGCAAACATCAAATAATATGGGTGCGCCAAAATAAAACTCCGCACCTTAATAGCTAGCACAATAGCCATCAACCTTTTATAATTGTGTGCAAGCATATTAATAAAGGTTGCAGCTGTCGCGACACCAAAACATATTAGAATTGCGCTGACCTAAAAGCGGGGCCCAAAAGCAGCAGCTTCGGCGTGCTTTATCTACCATGCCAGCAGCCAGCGGGAAATACAACCCGTGGCGTGAGACCTCATAAGTTGCTAGACGAGCAGCGCTGCTACGACCCATCGACGCGTAAACGTCCCTGGTGACAAGTCAGAGTTCAACTAGGCTTCCAACTTGCGGGCGGCGCTGGTGGATTTGTTGGCGTCGCTGAGCCGTTGCTCCAGCCGGTCCATATCCTCCCCTACTTTATGCTCTACCACTTTGGCGTAAATCTGCGTGGTGCGCAGGTTTTTGTGGCCTAGCATCGAACTGACCGTTTCGATAGGCACCCCGTTCGTGAGTGTGACGGTGGTAGCAAAAGTGTGGCGGGCAATGTGAAAGGTTAGTGGCTTTTTAATTCCGCACAAGTCGGCAATTTCTTTCAGGTAGGCGTTGAGCTTCTGGTTGCTCTTGACAGGCAACAGGCGGCCTGCCGCCAGGCATTCAGGGTCTTCAGCATACTTACGCAGCACAGCTAGTGCTGGGGGAAGCAGCGGCACATTGGACTTGGTATCGGTCTTGTTGCGCTGGGTCATTATCCACTTCTTACCGTTGATGCCGGTCAGAATGTGGTCGGGCGTGAGTTTGAGCACATCAGAGTAGGCATAGCCGGTGTAGCAGGAGAATATGAAGATGTCGCGCACTTCAGACAATCGGCGCATGGCAAAAGGCTTCTCGGCCAGCAACTGCAACTCTTCGGGCGTAAGGAATTCGCGCCGTACTTCTCGGGTGGTACACCGGAAGTTTTGGAATGGATTTTTGTCGAGCCAATCGTGGGTAACGGCAATGTTGGCCACCTTCTTCAGGTACTTGAGGTGGCCCATCACGGTGTTGTGGTCTAGCGCCTGCTCGGTTTTAAGGAAATGCTCAAACTCGGTGGCGAAGCGGTGGTTGAGTTGGCTAAGGGCCAAGTCCGACCGGTGGTGCTGGTGCTTGAGGAAGGCGCGAACCTTGCCCTCCGTGACTCGGTAATGCCGGGTTGTGGCCCGCACGAAATCCATTCCGATACGTGCTTCCGCTTGCGTATTGTAGTAGTCGAGCAGTTGAAGCAGCGTCTTGGTAGGGGCGACTTTTTCGAGGAAAGTGTTTTTTAGCAGCTCAGCTGTCACCGGCTCATCTCCATTCAGGAGTTGCGTGAACTGTTTGTTGAGCTTCGCGCGCAGTGTATCGAGGTACGCATTTAAGGTTCGCGCATCCTCTTTCGTGCCTTTGAGTTTACCCGTCCCGCTATCCCACCGGGTAGGGTCGACACTGCGCTTGGCAGAAATTTCGTTCCGCTGAACACCTACCGTGAGGCGGATGTAGATGGGTGCTAAGCCAGTTGCAGCGTCAATTTTCGACGTGCGGAGAAAGAAAAGGATGTTAAGGCCGTGGCTCATAGGAGGGCTAAAAATTCAGGTCACCAAGTAGCCAATAAGTTATGAGGAAAGGCAGACCAGCTAGCCTTACCAAGGCTGCATTTGCTTATGAAAAGCAGATACTTACTTGCATTCTGGTGACCTAAGCACCATGCTGATTTTGAGTTCACCGCCTGGTACACCTTTTCTTTGAGATTGGGTGAACGGATTGGATGCAAGTTAAAGCAAAAAAGCCCCAAATCATACGATTTGAGGCTTTTTGCGTAGGTTTGGTTTCTACAATGTGATCCCGCTGGGATTCGAACCCAGGACCCGTACATTAAAAGTGTACTGCTCTACCAGCTGAGCTACAGAATCGGTACCTTGTCACTTCAAAAGGCGATACCTTTTTTGTGGGCACAAAAGTACGACCACCTCCCCAATTACACAACCTTGATTCAAAAAAAAGTCTCTTTTCTTTCCGTGTTGCCCGTTTTGCTGAGCTTAACCCTACTGCCTCTGTGGGGCTTGAGTGCAAACCTGCCCGAAAATAAAGGGCCAAAAAAATCTGCGCCAAGCCAGCTGGAGGGCCTGCGGTGGGCTGATTCGCTCTTTGCGGCCGGGCAGTACGCGGCGGCCGCGCCGGCTTACCATCGGCAGGTGTGGCAGCAGCACCGGGCCTCGCCCGAGCTGTTGCTGAAGCTGGCCTATGCCCAGCAGCAACTCGGGCACTACCCGGCCGCGTTGCTCTACCTGAGCATGGCGCAGGCCCGGCAGCCGCGCGTGGGCACGTGGCAGCAGCTGGCGGCGCTGGCGGCCCAGCACCGGCTGGTGGGCTACCCGGCCACGTGGCAGCAAGAGCTGCGGGTGCAGGCGCAGCGCTACTACTACCTCGGCTTGCAGGCCCTGCTGGCCGGGGCCGTCGCCGGCGCCATTTGGCTGCTGTGGCGGGGCCGGCGCGGCGCGTGGCTGGGCTACGCGGCCTACCTGGCCTTGCTGGGGGCGTACCTGCACCTGCTGCGGCCCACGCCGGCGGGGCTGGTGGCCCGCTCGGGGGCCGCGCTGATGGCCGGGCCCGGCGCGGGCGCCGCGTGGCTAAGCACGGCCGCGATGGGCGACCGCCTGCCCGTGCTGGGGCGCCAGGACATCTGGTACCGGGTGCAGTGGCAGCAGCGGGTGGCGTTTGTGCGCGTTGCCGATTTGCTGGTGGTGGAATGAGCCCGATTGGCGCGGGGCTGGTACTTTTGCAGCCATGTCTGCCCCCCTCACCCTCACCGGCCTCTACCTCTACCCCGTCAAATCGCTCGGGGGCTACGCCGTGCCCGAAGCCGATGTGACGGCCCGCGGCCTGCGGCACGACCGCCGCTGGCTGGTGGTGGACGAGCGCAACCGCTTCATGACCCAGCGGCAACAGCCCGGACTGGCCCTGCTGGCCGTGGCCCCGGCCCACAACGGCTTTCTGATTACCCACCGCCAACGAGCCGATTTGCTGCCCTTGTTCGTTCCCTTTGCGGCCACGCCCGAGCGCACGCTGTTCGTCACCATCTGGGACGACCTGGCGTGGGCCTGGCGCGGCACGCCCGAAGCCGATGATTGGCTCAGCGAAGCCCTCGGTGGCGCGTGCCGGCTGGTGTACATGTCGGACATGGTGCGGCGCGACGTGGAGCCCGCTTTCAACCCCGAAGGCCAGCTGGTGAGCTTTGCCGACGGCTACCCGTTTCTGCTTGCCGGCGAAGCTGCGCTGGCCGACCTGAACGCCCGCCTGGCGCAGCCCGTGCCCATGAACCGCTTCCGGCCCAACCTGGTGTTTGGCGGCGGCGAGCCGTACGAAGACGACGGGTGGGAGCAGTTTCGGATTGGCGACGTGCCCTTTCGGGCCGTGCGCGGGTGCGGCCGCTGCGTGCTCACGACCATCGACCAGGAAACGGCCGTTAAAAGCCCCGTGGGTGACCCGCTGCGGACGCTGGCAACCTACCGCCGGGTAGAGAACAGCACCTTGTTTGGCCAGAATGTGACCGGCCCGGCCCAGGGCCGCGTGCGCGTGGGCGATGCCCTGACGGTGCTCAGCCGCAAATAGCAACCACGCCGGGTTGGTTGTGTTGGAACGCCAGCCCTTCGCAACCCCGGCCGCTGCCGGCGCGTTGTGCCGGGCCGGGCCTCACGCGCCGGCTTTCCCATGGAGCTTGATTTTCTGCTGCATTTTTTGGCCCGGCTCGCGGCCAACAACACCACTGCGTGGATGGCCGCCCACCGCCCCGACTACCAGCGGGCCCGCGCGGCCTGCACCGAGCTGGTGCGCCAGGTGCTGGCCCAGGCCGCCGCCACCGACCCCGACCTGGCCAACCTGACCCCGGCGGACGTAATGTTCCGGCTGCACAAGAACGACCGCAGCCAGCGCGACCCGGAGCCC
>CAXTCS010000024.1:0-27969 GCA_964242365.1 uncultured Hymenobacter sp.
CACAGCGGGTGGCGCAGCATCGACTTGGGCGACATCACCACCAGCGGCTTGCGGAAGCTCCAGGTCAGCTGCCGGCGCAGGGCGTGGAAGAAGTTGGCCGGCGTGGTGAGGTTGGCGACCACGATGTTGTTTTCGGCGGCGAGCTGCAAAAACCGCTCGGGGCGGGCGTTGGAGTGCTCGGGGCCCTGGCCTTCGTAGCCGTGGGGCAGCAGCATCACCAGGCCGTTCATGCGCTGCCACTTGCTTTCGGAACTCACCACAAACTGGTCAATCATGGTCTGGGCGCCGTTGGCGAAGTCGCCGAACTGCGCCTCCCACACCACCAGGGCCGTGGGGTTGGCCATGCCGTAGCCAAATTCAAAGCCGAGCACCGCGTACTCGCTCAGCAGCGAGTTGAAAATGCGCAGCTTCTCGTTTTCGCCCTCGATGTTGTTGAGCGAGTTGTAGGGCGCCGACGTTTCGGCGTCGTGCAGCACGGCGTGGCGGTGCGAGAACGTGCCGCGCTGGCAGTCCTGCCCGCTCACGCGCACGATGTGCTGCTCACTCAGCAGCGAGCCGTAGGCGAGCAGCTCGCCGGCGGCCCAGTTCAGCACGCGCGTTTCGTAGAACATCTTGCGGCGCTCCTTCAGCAGGTTATCAATCTGCTTGATGGGCTTGAAGCCGTCGGGAATCGTGGTCAGGGCCTTGGCCACGCGCTCCACGACGTCGGCCGAAATGCCGGTTTCCGGCGACTGGTCGAAGTCTTCCGGCGTGGAGCGGCGCAGGCTGCGCCACTCGTTTTCCAGCGCCTGGTACTTGTAGGGCAGCGGCTTCTGCTTCACCAAATCCAGGCGGGCCTGGAGGGTGTCACGAAACTCCTTGTCCATCTGGTTGGCCAGCTCGGCGTCCACGTCGCCGCGCTGCACCAGCGTGGCGTTGTACACCTCGCGCGGGTTCTGGTGCTTCGAAATGATGTTGTAGAGCGTGGGCTGCGTGAATTTGGGCTCGTCCGACTCGTTGTGGCCGTGGCGGCGGTAACACACCATGTCGATGAAAATATCGGCGTGGAACTGCTGGCGGTATTCGGTGGCCAATTGCACGGCAAACACCACGGCCTCAGGGTCGTCGCCGTTCACGTGCACCACCGGCGCGTCGATTATTTTGGCCAGGTCAGTGCAGTAGATGGACGAGCGGGCGTCTTCAAAATCGGTCGTAAAACCAACCTGGTTGTTGATGACGAAGTGAATGGTGCCGCCCGTTTTGTAGCCTTCCAGCAGCGACATCTGGGTCAGCTCGTACCCAATCCCTTGGCCGGCCAGCGCGGCGTCGCCGTGAATCAGAATGGGCAGAATCTTGTGGTAGTCGCCGGCGTACTGGTGCTCGATTTTGGCCCGCACGAAGCCTTCCACCACCGGGTTCACCGCTTCCAGGTGCGAGGGGTTGGGGGCCAGCTTCAGGTTGACTTTCTGGCCGCCGCTGGCTTCCACCTCCGAGCTGTAGCCCATGTGGTACTTCACGTCGCCGTCGCCCATGGTGAGGTCGGGCACGGCGGTACCTTCAAACTCCGAGAAAATCTGCTCGTAGGTTTTGCCCATGATGTTGGCCAGCACGTTCAGCCGGCCGCGGTGGGCCATGCCAATCATCACCTCCTGCACGCCCAGCTCGGCGCCCTTGCCAATGATGGCGTCGAGCGCCGGAATGGTCGTCTCGCCGCCTTCTAGCGAGAACCGCTTCTGCCCCAAAAACTTGGTGTGCAGGAAGTTCTCGAACACCACGGCCTCGTTTAGCTTCTTCAGAATGCGCTTTTTGTAGTCCACGCCGGGGTTGAAGGCCAGCGAGTCGTGCTCCACCTTTTCGCGGAACCAGTCCAGCACCTGCGGGTCGCGGATGTACATGTACTCGAAGCCGATGGGGCCGGTGTAGATTTTTTCCAGCGCCGCCACGATGTCGCGCAGCGTGGCCTGCGGGCCGAGGCCCAGGCCCTCGCCGTTCTTAAATACCGTGTCCATATCGGCCTCGCTCAGCCCGAAATCGGGCAAGTCGAGGCGGGGCTTGCGGTCCTTGCGCTCGCGCACGGGGTTGGTTTTGGCGCGCAGGTGGCCGCGGCTGCGGTAGGCATGGATGAGGTTGCGCACGGCCGTTTCTTTATCGCTCGCCATCGCTTCGCCGTTGCTGAAGCCGGGCGCGTTGTTGGTTGAGGCACTGGTGTTGAGCACGCCGAAATCGTCGGGCTGCGGCACGGGGCCGGGCGCGGCGGCGGGCCTCGCGGCGCCGGCCGGGGCACTGGTGGCGTTGCCGTTGGCCGCCGTGCCGTTGGCCGCCGCGCCGTTGGCGCCGGGCGCTGCGGGCGCCCCTTCCGGGAATTGCTGCGAAAAGTCGAAACCCTCGAAAAACTTGCGCCAGCCGAAATCCACCGATTCCGGGTTTTGCTGGTAGGCCTGGTATAAGGTTTCGATGGCCGCCGCGTCGGCGTTGGCGATATAAGAGTAAGCGTCCATGAGAAAAGCAGCTTGGATAAGGCTGGGTAAAAGTAATACGCTTATCAGACAGGCAAAAACCTGTATTCGACTAGGCGAATAAGCCTGACAATCAGTATTGTTTAAAAATCGGTTTTACCCTCGCCAGGGGTTTCAATGCCCAATTTATTAAAATTCGGGCGGATGGTGCCGTTTATGCCTACGCAGCTACGACCGTTTAAGCTGGCATTGGGGCAATTTTGAAACGTTGCCCACATGGGCAGCCCGGCCTGCTGGCGGTCGTTGCCCGGCCGGTTGAGGGCCACGGCGAGCTGCACATGGACCGGAAAACGGCCCTATTATAGGCACCGGGCAACCAATAACTCTAACGAGCGCAAGGACGAGCTTACTCAAATCCATGCCGTATAATATTTTCACCATGCAGTAGCGAATACGGCCTGTAACCGACCTCTTTATAGGACATTTTATTTCCCCGAACTTATCTATCTACCTCATTGTTAAACACTTTCCACTTCGCCCAAAAGGTTGAGTCGCGCCCATATCGCCGGGCCAAAATGGCGGGCTTACGAACATTTTATTGATGACTAATGCGAGATTATTGTTAGATGTGTTGCTGGCAGCCGCAACGTTGGCTACCCCGCTCTTCTACGCTGCCCCCACCGCCACGGCAGCGGGCCTGGTGGCGTTTATTGCGCCGGACGCTGCCAACCGGCGGGTGGCCATGCCCCGCGGCAAAAAAGCCAAATCGCCGGTTGTGCGCAGCCGCGTATATACCGTCACGGCTACTGCCTACGAGGCCGTGCCCGGCCAAACCGACGACGAGCCGTTCGTGACGGCCGACAACTCCCGCATTAAGCCCCATTACGGCAGCAAAAAGCGCTGGCTGGCGCTGTCGCGGGACTTGCTCAAGCCCTGGGGCGGCAGGTTTCAGTACGGCGATAAAGTGCGGGTGCGCGGCATTTCGCCCAAGCTCGACGGCGTGTACACGGTGCACGACACCATGAACCGGCGCCACCGCCACTGCCTGGACGTGCTGGTGCACCCAAGCGAGCATTTCGACATCTTCTGCAAGGGCGTGAAGATTCAGCAAGTGTCGCTGTAAAGGTTCAGCTTGGTTATTTAGCAGCTATCCGAATGGGCCAGCCCAATTGTCTGTCATGCTGTCGTTTGTCATGCTGAGCGGAGCGAAGCATCTTATCACGCCGCAACGAGTCGTTCAGCGGTGACAAGATGCTTCCTTCGTCAGCATGACAGACGCCAGCATGACAGACGGCGTGGATGGCGTGGGGAAATTATTTCGGTAGCGCCATTTTGAAGATGCGGAACGGCGGGCGGGGCTGGCCCACGCCTTTGTTCCAGGTGGGGGTTTTGTGAATGGCCGAATTGGTGACGTACAGGTTGCCATCGGCGGCAAAGCTGTAGGTATCGGGCCATTGCAGGCGGTCGTCCTGCACGAGGGTTTCGATTTTGCCGGCGGGCGTGCGGCGCAGCAGGGCGCTCTGCTCGAAGGAAGTGAGGTAGACGTTGTTGGCGGCGTCGATTTCCAGGCCGTCGGTGGCGGGGATTTCGCCCACGGTTTCGACCTGCTGCCCGAGCTGGGTTTCGCTGAGGGCGGCGTCGCGCAGGGCGGCGGTTTTTATGCGGTAGAGGGTGTGGCCGGTGAGCGGGCAATAGTAGAGGTAGGCGTTGTCGGCGCTCAGGGCGATGCCGTCGGCGTTGAACCGCGCGGGCTTGCCCTCAAGGTCGAGCATGGGATGACCGGCGGCTTTGATGACCAGGCCTTTCACGGCCTTGGTGGACGCGTGGTTGGCCAGCAGGCGGCGGGCTTTCAGGGTCTTCAAATCGACGACGACGAGGGCGCCCAGGCCGGATTCGGTCATGTAGGCGTAGTTGTGCTGGAGGTCAATGCGGACGTCGTTGAGGTAGGATTTGCGCGGCGCGACCATTTCCGAAAACGGAATGGTGAGCAACACCTGGCCGGTTTTGGGGTCGGTTTTGACCAGCTTGGGGCCGCCGGGCACGGTAAATTTCAGGCCGGGCGAAGCGGGGTCGAGCACCCAGACCATGCCCGCTTTATCGGCAAACACGCTTTGGGGGCAAATCCAGTGCTTGAGGGGTTCCGATTTTACGGAGTCGTTCCAGGTGCACCAGCTGGCGTTGGGGTAGGGCGTGAGGGTGTTTTTGGGGCCCACTTTGGCGATGGGAAACGCCGGGTTCCAGTCCCAGCGCGGAAAACAGGCGAATACCTGGCCGCCGGGCGCCACGGCCACGCCCACCAGCTGGGGGTCGTTGAATTCGGCCACCACTTGCAGCGGCGAGTTGGCCGGCGCCTTGCTGCCGGCGGTGGCGGAGTCGGGCGCGGCGGCCGTGGTGGAAGCATTTTCGGCTTTGCCGGCGGGCGACGAGCAGCTGCCCATCAGCACACCCAAAGCCGCCGCAACCGCCAAACAGCCAGCGGGAAGCAAGCGAGCAAACGTCATAAATCGAAAAAAGAGCGGTGGAAAATGGAAAAACAAAACCCCAGCCGGCAGGGGCTGGGGTTTTACATACGGCCTTATAGCCAACGCGTTGAGGCGCCTATTCGCAACCTCAACGGTAATGGCGGGCTGGTTATTGGCTGGCAGCCGAATCGGCGGGCGGGGCGGAGGTTGGCGCGGCGGCCGTGTCGCGCACCGGGGGCGCGGGCCGGGACCGGATGGGCGGCGCGGGGTGCGCCGGGGCCACGCGTACCGTTTCGGGCGCGGCCGCGGGCTGGGGCAGCTGCTGGGCCTGCGGACCGGTTTCGATGGGCGACGCCAGCGAATCGGCGGCGGTTTGGCTGGTGCTGGAAATGTGCTCGGAGGGCGGCCGGTTGAGCGAGAGGTACAGCACCACGGCCAGAAAGGCCAGCACGCCGCCAATCGACAAGATGAGGGCCAGCGGGCTGCGGGCCGCCGGCGCGCTGCCCGCCCGCAACCCACCCGCTGGAAGCTCATTGGCGCCCAAGCCGTGGGCGGCCGGCGCTCGCGGCGGCAGCGCCTCGGCCCCGAAAACCGGTGAAACGCTGGGCACCCCGTTGCTTTCGGGAGTGCGGGGCACGATTGGCGCGGTGGGCGGTGGGGATGGCACGGCGGCCCGCCCGTTGTCGGCGGGCATCTTGCTGAGGGACTCGCCGATAATTTTGGAGAGCGGAATAACGGGCGGCGGCGAAACCGGCGGCACGGCAGCAGGCGGCACCGAAACCGGCGGTGCGTGGAGGGCGGGCGATTGCAGCTCCACCATAATCCGAGGCGGCGTGACAGTGACAGGCGGCAATGCAACCGGCGGGGCAGCGGGCACGGGCAGCGGCGCGGCCGGGGTTTCCGGGGCCTTGGGCACGACGGGCGCGGGCGGCGCCGGCTCGGCGGCCGGAGAAGCTGGCACGGCCGGCGTATTGTTGAACACGAGCCGCTGCTTCAGGGCCTCAAATTCGGTGGGCGTGAGGGCCCCGGCGTCCAGCATTTCCTTGAGCTGGCGCAGGGTGTCGAGGGGCGAGTTGAGGTTGTCCATGACCTGAATACGGCCCGCGGCGGGGCTAGTTTTTGCGGTCGAGGGCCGAGAGGCGGTCGCGGCGGCGTTGCAGGCGCAGGCGGCTGGCGTCGAGCAGCTGCGCGTTTTTAATCTGCGAAGCCGAGTCGGAGCGCGATTGCCGCAGGTTTTCGATGTTCTTCTTCTTCAGCTCCTCGATGCGGGCCAGGTTGGAAGTGGTGTTGGTGCGAAGGGAAATCTGCTCTTTTTCGAGCCGCTCTTTTTCCTTTTCCGTGGCTTTCAGCTTTTTCTCGGCTTCGGCAATCATGTCGCGGTAGGCGTTGAGGCGGGCGGCGCCGGCGAAGTTCTGCACGATGCCGCGCAGGGCGTTGTACTCGATGGCCGTTTTGTCGGGGTCGAAAAACGTGTTGTCGTCGAAGCCGCCGAACACGGCCACTTCGGTCACCGAATCGGACGGAGCGACGATGGTGGCGTAGAGGTCGACGAGCTTGCCCGAAATGGTGCTGGCGGGGGTTTGGTGGGCCGTGAGCACGTCGTTTTTGCCCAACCCAAGCAGGCCGCCGTTCTTAAACTTGACGTTGTAGCTGCTCTTCATCCAGCTTTGGAAAAAATCGCGCACGTCGGTCGCCTTGCCGTCGACCTGCACCTTGAGGGCGGCGCGCGGCCTTTTGTTGTAGCTCACGTCGCCGGGGCGCACGTCGTAGAGCTGGGCCGAAGCCGGCGCGGCCGCGAGCAAGCTCAGCAGGAAGGCCAGCAGGGCCAGGGTGTAGGTTTTGGGCATGGGAAGGCGGTTTTAAGGGTGGACTCAGCGCAGCTCGTGGCGGGCGAAGGCGGCCTGCAAATCGGCGCGCATGGCCTGGAAGCGGGCAATGGCGGCGGCCAGAAACTCCTCGTCGAGCAGCTCGCGCACTTCGGCGTCGGTGCCGGTGAGCAGGTCGAGCTCGGCCACTTTGTAGGTTTGCTCCAGGCTGCCCTGCTCCAGCTTCAGCAGAAACTTGCCGTTCCAGGCCAGGAGCGTGATTTTGACGGCGGGATGGGGAATGTCGGCGACGTGGCGCATACGCAGGTTGAAACGGCCAGAACCGGGGGCGAAGATAGGCGGCCCGGCCCAACTCCGGCCCCGCGGCCCGCGTAAAAATACCGTGGCCCGGCGCCAAGGGCCGTTTTCCGTTCCACTTGTTACTGCTGTCACCCAGCTGCTACGGAAGCCGGCGCTTTGGTTGCTGGTTGCTGGTTGCTGGTTGCTGGTTGCTGGTTGCTGGTTGCTGGTTGCTGGTTTCCCGCTGGTAGTTAACCAGAAACAAGCAACCAGAAACGAGCAACCAGAAACCCCTCGCCAGGGCCAGCGGCGTGAAGGCCTTGCGTAACAACAGTTATTGCCTTAACCACCACTGCCATGCCCCAGGGAGATAAATCGAAGTACACCGACAAGCAGAAGCGCCAGGCCGAACACATCGAGGAAGGCTACGAGCAAAAAGGCGTGCCGCCGGACGAAGCCGAAGCCCGCGCCTGGGCCACGGTGAACAAAAACGACGGCGGCGGAAAAAAAACCGGCGGCGCGGGCCGGAAAAAGGCCAATAAGTAGTACTTTGGCTGCTTGTTGGCGCTGACGCCAACAATGGCTGTCACCCCCGCAAAAAGAAAGCCCCGCCAAGTCCGTTGGCGGGGCTTTCTTTTGGGCGGCGCGCCCGGCCGGCGCCGGCGCACCGGCCCTGGGCGGCTAGGGCTTCCGGGCCACCAGCTTCACGAGGCGCAGCTGCTGCTTGGTGAAGTCGGCCGTGCCGATGGGCTCCTCGTAGCGCACGATGTTCAGGCCGGCGTCGCCGTAGAGCTTTTTCAGCTCATCGGTTTGGAAGAACACGCGGTAGTCGCCGCCCACGACTTGCAGCTGGTTGGTGGCGTCCATGTGGAAGGCTTCGATTACGACCAGGCCGCCGGGTTTGAGGGCTTTTTTCACGCGGTCGGCGTAGTCGCGGCCGCCGGCGTAGCTCAGCACAATCAAGTCCCATTTGTTGGTGCCCCAGTCGTATTTGGCCATGTCGGCCAGCTCGGTCGTGATTTTTACCCCCGTGGCCTGGGCCCTTTTTTGGGCGTAGGCCAGGGCCTTGTCGGCCACGTCGACGCCCGTCACCTGCCAGCCCTGCTGGGCCAGGTATAGGGCGTTGCGGCCCTCGCCCATGTCGGCGTCGAGGGCGGTGCCGGGCTTCAGGCCCCGCACGGTTTCGACCAGCAGCGCGTTGGGTTTCTCGTTGAGGACCCGGGCGCGGGCCACCGAGTCGGTGAGGATGTAGTTCCAGCGCTGGCGGGTGCGCTCGGCCATCTGGCTTTTGTACTCGGCTTGTTGGGCGGCGGTGGGGTTGGCGGGCAGCACGGGCTCGGGGCCCAGGCCGGGAATGGGCGGCAGGCTGCGCTTGGGCGGGGCGGCCGCCGGCTGGGCCCGCGCCGAGGCGGCCGTTAGCAGCGCGACGAGCACGAGGAAGGCAATTTTCAGGGCTAGTGGCGGGCGGGCTTTCATCGCGGCAAGGGTTAGATGTAAAAAGGCAGGGCTGATTGGTTGGCCGGCGGCGCCGGGGTTAGGGTTTTTGGGCCACCAGCTTCACGAGGCGGACTTGCTGCTTGCCAAAATCGGCGCGGCCCACCGGTTCCTCGTAGCGCACGATTTTCAGGCCGCTGCCGGCATAGAGTTTTTTCAGCTCATCGGTCTGAAAAACGACGCCTTCGCCGATTTTGTGGTCCTTGGCCGCATCGGCGTGGAAGCCTTCGAGCACCAGGACGCCGCCGGGTTTGAGGGCTTTTTTCACGCGGTCGGCGTAGTTGCGGCCGCCGGCGTAGCTCACCACAATCAGGTCCCATTTATTGGTACCCCAGTCGTAGGCGTTCACGTCCTGGTCCACGGTGGTGAGGCGAACGCCCAGCAGCCCGGCTTTTCTCTGAGCATAGGCCAGGGCCTGGTCGGCCACGTCGACGCCCGTTACCTGCCAGCCTTGCCGGGCCAGGTACAGGGCGTTGCGGCCCTCGCCCATGCCCACGTCGAGGGCCGTGCCGGCGGGGCGGTTCCGCACGGTTTCGACCAGCAGGGCGTTGGGCTGCTCGTTGAGCAGCTTGGCGCGCGCCGCCGAATCGGTGAGCACGTAGTTCCAGCGGCGGCGCTCGTAGTCGGCACTCTGGCGCTTGTATTCGGCTTGCTGGGCGGGCGTGGCGTTGGCGGGCGGCTCGGCGGGCGGCGAAAAGGGCAGCTTTAAAATAGCGCGGGGCGCGGGGGCCGGCGCCGGCGTTTGGGCCTGGGCATGGGCCGGAAATACGCCCCATTCTAACAGGCCCAGCAGCACCGGCACCCAGCGACTGAGTGGTTTCATGGCGGGTTGAAATATTTTTTCAAATATATTGATTCTTTTATTTAACTGCTGTTCCGCAGTTTCTACTGAAGCCGGCGCTTTGGTTGCTGGTTGCTGGTTGCTCGTTGCTGGTTTTCCGCTGGTAATGAACCAGCAACAACTGCATAACAGCAGTTATTTATCAATCCACAACCAGCCCGGGCAGGGCTTCCGCACCAAACTGGCCGCCGTCTTCTTTGCCCGGCGCTTCAGCGCCGGGGCCACGGGTCCGGTGTCTTTGGTGGGGCTTTAGCCCCGGCGGGCGGCCGCAACGACCAGGGCTAAAGCCCCAACCAATACCACTGCCCCGCTTCCCGGCGCTGAAGCGCCGGGCCAAGCCCAAAAACCCAGCGGCGTTTTGGGGCGGAAGCCCTGTATCCGATGCGACGCTGGTGCGTCATTCCGTGAAGGGCCGTAATTTTCGCCCATGAAAAAGTTCTTCTTCGTGGCGCTGGCGCTGCTGCCGCTGGCGGCCGCGGCCCAAAACCCCACCCCCGCCGTGCTCACCCCCGAAAAGCTGTGGCAGCTCGGCCGGCTGGGCGAAATGCAGGTATCGCCCGATGGCAAAACGGTGGCCTACACCGTGACCAAGTACAACCTGGCCGAAAACAAGGGCAATGCCGACATTTATGCCGTGCCCGTGGCCGGCGGCCCGGCCAAAAAGCTGACCGACACGCCCGGCTCGGAAAACACCCTGAACTGGCGGCCCGACGGCAAGCTGACGTTTATTTCGGGCGAAAGCGGCACCGACCAGCTTTACGTGATGAGCGCCGACGGCTCGGGCAAAGCCAAGCTGAGCGAGTTTCCGGACCAGGGGCTGAGCAATCTGAAATACGCGCCGAAGGCCAATTTCATCCTCTATACCCAGGACGTGAAATCGAGCCCGACCACGCAGGACATGTTTCCGGACCTGCCCAAGGCCGACGCCAAAATCATCGACGACCTGAACTACCGCCACTGGAACGTGTGGGACGACCACCTCGCCAGCCACGTGTTTTTCCAGCCGCTGGCGGCCGCTGGCCGGCCCGAAGGCTACGGCAAGGACGTGATGGCCGGCGAAAAATTCGACTCGCCGCTGCTGCCCGATGGCGGCGCCGAGCAGCTGGCGTTTTCGCCCGACGGCTACCGCATTGCCTACACCAGCCGCAAGCTCACGGGCAAGGCCGAGGCCGAAAGCACCAACTCCGACATTTACCTCTACGACATTCACGACGCCAAAACCGTGAACCTGAGCGAGGGCCTGGGCGGCTACGACACCGAGCCCGCCTTCGCGCCCGACGGCCGTCAGGTGGCCTGGCTGAGCATGGCCACGCCGGGCTTCGAGAGCGACCGCAACGGCATCATGGTCTACGATTTTGCCACCAAAAAGCGGACGGACATCACCCAGGGCTCGGAGCTGAGCGCGGGCAACGTGCGCTGGAGCGCCGACGGCAAAACCCTCTACTTCGTGGCCGTGGTGACGGGCGCCGAGCAGCTGTTTTCGCTGCCGGCCAAGGGCGGCAAAATCCGCCAGATTACGTCCGGGGCGCAGAATTACAACGCGTTTGAGTTGGTCGGGCGCGACCAGGCCGTGGCCAACCGCACCACGCTTTCGGCTTTTGCCGATATCGTGCGGCTCGATTTGAAAACCGGCAGGGAAACGCCGCTGACGACCATCAACAAGGAAGAGCTGGCCGGAATCAAATTGGGCAAGGTGGAAGACCGCCGCGTGACGACCACCGACGGCAAGCAGATGCAGGTGTACGTGATTTACCCGCCCGATTTCGACCCGGCCAGGAAGTACCCCACGCTGCTTTATTGCCAGGGCGGGCCGCAGTCGCCCATCACCCAGAGCCAGAGCTACCGCTGGAATTTCCAGCTGATGGCGGCCAACGGCTACATTGTGGTGGCGCCCAACCGGCGCGGCCTGCCCGGCTTCGGCCGCGCGTGGAACGACGCCATTTCGGGCGACTGGGGCGGCCAGCCGATTCGGGATTACCTCTCGGCGATTGATGCCGTGAGCCAGGAGCCGTTTGTGGACAAGGACCGGCGCGGCTGCGTGGGCGCCAGCTACGGCGGCTACTCGGTGTACTACCTGGCCGGCCACCACGAAGGGCGCTTCAAAACCTTTATTGCCCACGACGGCCTCTACAACCTCACCAGCTGGTACCCCAGCACCGAGGAAATGTTCTTCGCCAAGCACGACATGGGCGGCGCGCCGTGGGACGCCACGCCGGCCAAATCCTACCAGGAATTCAACCCCCAAATGTTCGCCAAAAACTGGGACACGCCCATCCTCGTCATCCAGGGCGGCAAGGATTTTCGGGTGCCCGACGGGCAGGGGATTGAGGCCTTCGGCACGGCGCAGCTGCGCGGCATTCCGAGCCGGTTTCTGTACTTGCCCAACGAGGGCCATTGGGTGCTCAAGCCCCAAAACGCCATTCTCTGGCAGCGGGTATTTTTCGACTGGCTGGGCCGCACGCTAAAGCCGGACGGCACGGCGGCGAAGTAGCGCGCCGACGTGCATAAAACACCCAGTTGAGCCATCAACTGGGTGTTTTCACGTATATTTCCCTTATGCAAGCCCCTGATTCTCTTCGCGACCGCATCACGGTTGACCCGCGCATCCTGGCCGGCAAGCCCACCGTTCGGGGCTTGCGGATTTCGGTGCAGCAGCTATTGCAGGCGCTGGCCGCCGGCCAAACCCCGACCGATTTGATGCGGGAATATCCAGAATTGGAACCCGAGGATTTTCCAAGCGTCTTGCTGTATGCGGCCGACGTGGTGGGCGAGCAACGCGTGTACCGCCTTACCGCCTAAGGCGTGCGGTTCGTGGTAGATGCCGGCGTGGGCACCAGCGTAGAGCGACTGCTGCGGGAGTTGGATTACCCAATGGTGGCCGTGCGCGACATCAATCCGCACATGCCCGACACGGAAGTGCTGAACCTGGCCGCTGCGCACGCGGCCATCGTCATCACGATGGATAAAGATTTTGGCGACTTGGTTTTCAAAGAGCGACGCCCCCACCACGGCATCCTGCTGCTCCGCCTGGAGGAGGCCACGGGTGCCGAGCGCGCGGCCGTTGTTCGCCTGATACTCGCCCAGCACGCAGCCGAGCTGCCGGGGCGATTCGCCGTTTTCCAGAACGACCGGCTGCGCATCAGCGGCTGACCTGGCAACCTTGCTGGCGCGCCCGGTGCGGGCTACGCTTCGTTTTCGATGGCCGCCGCTACGGGCTCGCTGGTGGGCAGCTCGGCCTGCGGGATTTCAACGGTGAAAGTGGTGCCCTGGCCTTCGGCGCTGGCAAACGTGAGGGTGCCGTGGTGCCATTCCACAATGGTTTTGCACAGCACCAGGCCGAGGCCGGTGGTGGGCTCGCCCCGCAGGCCGGGCCGCCGGGCTTTGGTGAACGGCTCAAACAAGTAGGGCTGCATGGCCAGGGGAATGCCCACCCCGTCGTCGCGCACGTAGATGCGCACGCTGCCGGGGCCGGGCTCGACGTCGACGCTGACGCGGCCGCCTTCGGGCGTAAACTTGATGGCGTTGCTGACCAGGTTGAGCAGCACCTGGTTGAATTTGTTGACGTCCAGGTTGGCGTATACCGGCTCGGCGGGCAGGGTGTAGGCGAAGTGGTGGTTGAACGTGGGGTTGCTTTTGAGCTGGTCGAGGGGTTCGCTCAGCACGGCCCCAACGTCGACCCGGTCCCGTTTCAGGTCGCTGTTGGCCGAGGTCAGAAATTCGAGGTTGATGAAGTCGCGAATCATCTTCACGCTGTCGCGGCTGGTGGTTTCGAGCGCGTGCAGCATCACCGTAACCTGGGGGTTGGCGGGGGCCGTCACCTCTTCGCGCAGGAACTGCGCGATTTGCTGCACGATGATGAAGGCCCCGCTCAAATCGTGGGACAGGATTTCGAGCGTGGCGTTTTTGCGGCTGTTGAACAAGTCGGCGTTGGTCTGGTACCGCTTGATGATGCTCACGTCGCGCAGGCCGCCCACCAGCAGCACGGTGCCGTTGGCGTTGCGCTGGTAGTAGGGCGTCAGGCAAAACCATTGGTCCGGGCCGTTGGGGTTTTGCAGGCGAAACTCGACCTCGTCCGGCTCTTCGCCCCGGCTCCACCGCGCCCAGTACTCGGCCAGCCGGGGCTGGTCTTCGGCGTGGAGGCGGCTGAGCAGGGCAGGCAGCTCGGCGTTGACGTCGGCCCGGGTTCCGTGCAGCACCAGCTGGTAGGCATCGTTCACGAAGGCGATGCGGCCAGCGGCCACGTCGTACACAAACTGGACGTGGGCGCTGGCTTCCGCCTGGTTCACAAACAAGGCGGAGAAATCAGACACGGGACAAGCTGAAGTTAGTGAGAGCGGGCGCGTCTCGGGGAACTGGCGCACCACCAGCTTACTAGCTACGTGATTGGTCGGGCTTTGTTTCACCACCGGCGCGGCCGGCTGCGCCTGCCGCTTCGCCGGGTTTCGGGGAAATTAAAAATGAAGAATGAAGAATTCAACCGCCGGATTTTTAATCTTTAATTCTTCATTTTTAATTCTGTTCACCAAAACTGAAACAGCTCTACCGGCTGGTTTGCGCCAGCACCTCCGTCAACTTCGCGATATCGCCGCTTACTTTCTGCAAAAAAACCAGCTGTTCCAGCAGCGATTTATCGTCGGCGGCCGCGGGCGCGGCGGGTTCGGGCGGGGCCAGCTCCCCGGCGGGCGGGGGCGGGGCGGGCACGATGCGGCCCAGGCTTTTGTGCAGCGCGGCCAGGGCGCTGGTGAGGGCGCGGCGGCTTTCGGGCGCGAAGGGCGGCACGGCGGGCGCGGCCTCGCGCAGCGTGCCGGTGAGGGCGGCGATGTTGGAGGAAAGGATGTGGTTCAGGACCACGAATTCGTGGGTTTCGGCGGGGCGGCGCTGCTTGCTTTTGGGCTCGGTGAGCATGCGCTGGAAAGCGGCCGCGAGGTTGGCCCCGCTCACGTACACCTGCTTGCGCAGCAGGCGGTACTCGTTGGGCGCCGGGGGCCGGCCGGCGAGGCGGCTGGCCAGCTGGCGCAGGTAGTCGAGGTTGGCGCGCAGGGCGGCGGCCATGTAGTCGGTGAGCTGCTCCGATTCCCAGCGGGGAAACAGGAAATAGCCGGCCGCGAAGGCGATGGCGGAGCCGATGAGCGTGTCGGTAATCCGCTCCTCGGCCACGCCGAGGTAGTTCAGCCCCAAAAAGCTAAACATGATGAGCAGGTAAGCCGTCAGAAACACCACCGTGACCAAGTAAACGGTGCGTTGAAAGCTGTAGGCCAGCACCATAAATACCACCAAGATGCCGAAGCGGACATCGGGCCAGGGCACCAGCCAGAGCACGGCCGCCCCCAGCGCGCCGCCCACCAGCGTGCCCACCACGCGCTCGGTGTTGCGCTGCCGGGTAAGGCTGAAGGCGGGCTTGAGCATGATGGCCACCGTCATCAGAATCCAGTAGTTGTGCTGGCCGTGCCAGAGCCCGGCGCCCACCGCGAAGGCCACGAGGCAGGCCAGCGTCATGCGCACCGAGTGGCGGAACACGCTCGATGTCAGGGTGAAGTTCTGGCTGAGGGCGTGCAGCTCGATTTCCTGGTGGGCCACGAACTGGGCGTGCTCGGCGGCCCGGCCGGGGCCGGGCGTGCCGGCGGTGAGGCTCTCGTCGAAGTAGCGGCGAATGTTGTCGACCCGCCGGATGATGTCGCGCAGGTTGACCAGGATTTTCTTCAGCACGCGGGTGCTGCCGTCGGAGCCGGCGGCGGCGTCGAGCGCGCTGATGCGGGCTTGCAGGCGCGCCCACTCGGCCGGCAGGTCGGGGCCGGAGCCGCGGTAGGCGCGGTTGGTCTGGATGGCCACGCCGAGGTTGTCGAGCACGACGGCGATGTGCCGGATGAGGGCGGCGATGTCGGGCAGCACGCCGCTCGGGCCAAAGGCGGCGCGCACGGCCGCGTAGTCGTAATAGCCGGCCGTGATGCGCTCGTACAAATCGACGGTTTCGACGAAGGTGAGCACGAGGCGGCGGCCGGTGCTGGTGGTTTCGTCCACAATCTGGCGGGTCCGGAACAGGATGTCGCGGGCGGCTTCCTGCTTTTCACTCACCGCCACCTGCTGGGCCACCAGCTGCCGGTAGTCGTCGTCGAGGGCGGTTTCGGGGTTGTAAAACCGGGCTTTGAGGGCCAGAAACCGCGCCAGCGCGTGCACGCACTCGCCCAGGGCCTGCTGCGCCGGCCGGTAGGGCCGCACCCGGTAGGCCACCAGGGCCAGCCCCGCGTACCAGACCCCGCCGAGCAGCAGCAGGCCCGCGTGCGGCAGTATCTGGGCCGGCGCGGGCGGGTGGGCCAGCAGCAGCACCACGCTCAGCAAGGCCGCCGTGCCCACGGCACCGGCCCGCGCGCCCCACACCAAAAACATGGTCAGCAGAAAGCTGAGCGCGCCGATTTCCAGGCCCAGCAGCCACACGTTGGCGGCGGCTACGCCCGTGAGCAGGGCGGTGCCAAACACCAGCGCCAGCGCGGCCAGCATGCCGTTGCGCCGGTGCGCGGCCGGCCCCGGCGTGTCGGTCACGCTCACGCACACGGCGCCGGTCGAAATGGCCAGCCCTTCGGCAAAGTGCCCCCACTGCGCCAGCAGCGCGGCCGGAAGCAAAATAGCCACCGTGGTCCGCACCCCATCGGAGAAGTGCTGGCCGGAAAAAAAGTATTGCAGGCGGCGCGTCTGGTGGTTCATGCAACGCAAAGAAACACGCTGCGCCGCAGCGGGGTCAGGCGGCGGGGCGGTTTAGCGCTGCCACACCGCGTAGCCATACGCGGGCAGCGTCAGGACCTCGGCGTTGTCTACGGCGGCTTTGGTGAGGGCGTTGGTCCAAGTGCCGCCTTGCAGGGCCTGGGGCAGCGCCACGGTGGCGGGGGCGGCGCGCAGGTTGGCCACCACCAGCACTTCTTGCCCGGCGAGGCGGTGGCGCACCGTGGCCACGCCCGGCGCCAGGTCGAAGTATTCGGCCGGGCCGGCGCGCAGGGCGGGCAGGGCGTTGTAAGCGGCCAGCAGGCGGCGGTAGAACGCGCCGGCCGTGGGGTCGAAATCCCAGCGGATGGGCCGGCGGCTGGGGCTGTTGAGCTGGGCGGGGTCGCCGGCTTCCTGGCCGTTGTAGACCAGCGGGGCGGCCCCGAAGGCCAGCGTGGCCACGTAGGCGGCGCGGGCGGCGGCCTCGCTGCCGAAGCGCGCGGCGGGGGTGCCGCCCTGCACTTCGTCGTGGTTGGTGGTGAAGCGCAGGCGGTAGGCGCCGGCCGGCACGCCTTGCATTTCGTGGGCGTGGGCGGCGGCCAGCGTGGCCGTGGAGGCGTTGCGGATGACCACGTTTTGCAGCGCGTTATAAAAATCCCAGCCAAAGGTGAGCTGGAAGCCGGCGGCGTAGTGGCTGGTCTGGCTGCCTTCGGCCAGCAGCAGCAGGTTGGGGTTGGCCTGGCGCAGCTCGGCGAGGGCGGGCTGCCAGAAATCGTCGGGCACGAGGTCGGCCGCGTCGCAGCGGAAGCCGTCGATGGCGTGGTCGGTGACCCAGGTTTTCATGGCGGCCGTCATGGCCTGGCGCAGGGCGGGCTGGCCGTAGTCGAGGTCGGCCACGTCGGTCCACTGCGGGTCGGGGTGCACGATTTGGCCGTTGGCGTCGCGGGTGTACCAGTCGGGGTGCTGCTGAATCCAGGGGTGGTGGTAGGAGGTGTGGTTGGCCACCCAGTCGAGCAGCACGCGCAGGCCGCGCTGGTGGGCGGCGGCCACCAGGCGGTCGAACGCCGCCATGTCGCCAAATTCGGTGTTCACCGCGCCGTAGTCGTCCACGGCGTAGGGCGAGCCGTGGGTCGGAAATACGGGCATAATCCAGAGGGTATTGACGCCGAGGCTTTTCAGCGAATCGAGCCGGGGCAGCATGCCGTCGAGTGTGCCGGCGGCGCTGAAATCGGCGACAAAGACTTCGTACAGCACGGCGTCGCGGGCGGCCAGCGCGGGCAGCGGGCTGATGGTGGGCGAATCGGGCACGGGCATCTCGCGGGTGCTCATTTGGCAACCACCCCAGAGGCAGGCCAGCAACAGCAGCGCCGGCAACGGCCTGGGCCGGGCCGGCAAGGCGGGAAAGGGAAGGCGCCGGAAGAAATTCATGCCCGAAAATACGGTGGTGCTGGTTGCTGGTTGCTGGTTGCTGGTTTTCCGTTGGTAATTAACCAGCAACGAGCAACCAGCAACCAGAAACCCCTCGCCAGGGCCAGCAGCGTGAAGGCCCTGCGGAACAGCAGTTTTTAGCTGCGCGAGTCCGGCTGTTTATTACCCAAACAGGAAGGTTATCGTCGTCGGGCCCTGGGACGGGCTGGCGGCGGGCTGATTTTAATTGATAATGTATATATTTAGTAAATACATTTGTCTTGCCATTTGAAAGATTAATTCGTTGGGCGGTGACGGGTGAGCGGGAGAAGAAAATCACCTTAACCAAGCACTAGTTGTCATGAACAAACTTCCCAAGGCCCTAAATCCCAGAACGCTGGCCATGCGGGCGGCCTCGACGGTCATCCGGATTTCTGACAAAGCCGAATGCAAGAAACTGGTTGCTGAATACGAGCGGATACTTGGCTACCCGGCCATCCGGCTCGATGCGCCGCCCGACCAAGGGAGCGATTCGAAGGAGTACTATTCTTTTCCGACGAGTGCCAGCCGGGGGCCGGGCAAAGACACGGAACTGCTGATTATTCGGCAAGACCACCCGCACACCAACTGCACCATCACCTATTACGAAGTGCACGGGCACACGGAAGAAGAGCTGCGGGCGGTTCATGACAAGTTTGTGGGCGCGGGCTACCGGCAGCTCGAATCCCCACGGCCGGACCTGAAATACCCCCACCACGACAAGCCGACGACTTTTCGCAGCCTGTTGGTGGACGAAAGCGCCAGCAACGGGCCAGTAACGGCCATGATAGGGCTGACCATCAATCCGCCGTGGCCGCGTTGATAAAACTTATAACCTGCTATTACGCAGTGGTGCTCCTGCATCCGCTGTACCAAGTGGTTGCTGGTTGCTGGTTGCTGGTTGCTGGTTGCTGGTTGCTGGTTAGACATCAACGAGCAACCAGCAACCAGCAACCAGACGGCAGTCGCTGCGGCCACTGCGTAACATCAGTTATAAAACCCGGCCAGCTTTTAGTAGAGCACGTCTTCGACGGGCTCGGCTTTGGGCGGCAGCTCGGTTTCGGCCAGCAGCTCGCGCAGGTCGATTTCGATGCTGCGGCAGATGGCGGTCATGGGCACGTCGTAAATGTCGTTTTCGAAGGGGTTTTCGCTGGTGTGGCCCACCACTTCGATGGTGTTGAACACCCAGCTCACGAGCGCGGCGAAGGGCACCATGAGCCAGAGGTGGCCGGGGCCGAGCTTGTCGAATTCTTCGACCAGGCCCAGCGGCAGCACGGCGGCAAACACCCACACAAACACGAAGCTAAAATAGGCGTATTGGCGCGGGAAGGGCGTGTTTTTGATGCGCTCGCAGCCGCCCTGGGCGTTGAACATGTCCTGGACGGTGTCCATCAGGGCCACGTGGCGGAACTCGGAGAGCAGGCCGCGCTGGTGCAGCTGGCGCAGCTCGTTGCCCTGCTGGCGCAGCAGGTGGGTGGGCGGGTTGCTGAGGTGGCGCACGTCGGCGTCTTCGGCGGGGTCGAGGAAGGGGGCCACGTCGGTGTCCCAGCGCTCGGCGGTTTGGCGGCGCAGGTGCAGGCGCAGGGCGTTGCACCAGGCCAGCTGGCGGTAGAGCAGGCGGCGGTGCAGGGCCGCTACCGCTGCTGCTTCTTCGGAACCGGGGAGGCCGGTGCCGGCCAGGGGCTCGACGAAGTGAAACACGCGGGTGGCCCACACCCGGCTGGTGTTTACGATGGCGCCCCAGAGCTGGCGGCCCTCCCAAAACCGGTCGTAGCTGCCGTTGCTTTTGAAGCCGATGTAGAAGGCCACCGCCGTGCCCAGCGTAGCCACCGGCTGCCACGGAATATCCAGCCAATGCACGTGCAGCGGCCCGTAGAGCACGCAGATGAGCAAATCGTAGAGCAGGAAGATGACCAGCCCGCGCCAGGTCAGGCGCCGGATAACGGCAAAGCGGAGGTTGTTGCGAACGTACATGGAAAGGCAATTAGCGATGAGTAGTTATCAGTGAGGAACGAAGAATGAGGAATTGTCATTGCGAGCAGAGCGAAGCAATCCGTCCTGGAAGCAATCCGTCCTGTAAAAGCGACTCACCTCCTAATGTGACACGCCTCTTTCTGGGACCGGAAAAAGCTTCTTTTCTAGGCAGGGTCGGGGCTTATCACACTTCAGGGTTGGTCGCTTTTACAGGACGGATTGCTTCGCTCTGCTCGCAATGACAAATTGCCCATTGCTCATTGCTCATTGCTCATTGATAACTGCTTATTGATTCACCGCCGCGATGCACTTCAACTCGATGGCGATGGGGGTGGGCAGGCGGTTGACTTCGAGGGTGGTGCGGCAGGGCTGGGCGGTGGCGAAGTATTCGGCGTAGAGGCGGTTGTAGGTGGGGAAATCGTCCTTCATATTGGTCAGGTACACGGTGACGTCGACCAGGTCGTCCCATTGGGCACCGGCTTCTTCCAGGATGTAGCGCACGTTCTGGAACACGGCGCGGCACTGGCTTTCGAAGTCGTAGCGCAGGACGTTGCCGTCTTCGTCGGTTTCGACGCCGGGAACGCCGGACTGGCCGCGCTGGCGCGGGCCCACGCCGGAGAGAAACAGCAGGTTGCCGGCGCGGCGGGTGTAGGGGTAGGCGCCCACGGGCTCGGGGGCGCGGCTTTCGGTGGCCATGAGGGAGCGGAAAAAAGGGTGAAGCAATTTGAAAGTAAACCGCGGCAAAGAACGTCAACCCTTGCGGTTGTGGTGGTTGCCGGCAGGGTTTATGGGAACGTTACGCTTCAGTTGCCGTTCTTTGTAACTGTAGCGCTTATCTTATTTCACCTGCTGCCCGCGCCTCACCCTTTCGCATGAAATCTCCGTTACTTTTAGTACTTCTTGGCTGCCTCAGTTTCCTGGGTTTTGGGGCCCAGGCGCAGAAGCGCAAGATGCCGGCCAAGCCCTCGGCCGCCCAGGTATACGACTCGGTGGCCCAGCCCGCCGTGCCGCTGGGGGGCACCGAAAAATACGCCCAATTTCTGGCCGACCACCAGAAATACCCCACCGCGGCCATGCAAAAAGGCACGCAGGGCACCGTGAAGGTGAGCTTCGTGGTGGAAAAAACCGGCACCGTGAACGAAGTAAAAGTGGAGGAGCCGGTGTCGCCGGAGCTCGACGCCGAGGCCGTCCGCCTCATCAAAAGCGGCCCCAAATGGACGCCGGCCAAGCACCGCAACCGCGTGGTGCGCCAGCGCGTGGTGGTGCCCGTGACGTTCATCATGTCGCCGGGCAGCGAAGTGACGGTGCTGCGTGGCAAGGAGGAGCAGCGGCCCATCACCACCTCGGCCGCCGACATCGCGGCTTCGGCCCACCCCAACCGCCCGCCCGTGGTGGCGCCCGACCGCCCCACCCAGCCCGTGGGCGGCAACCAGGTGTTTTTTGACTGGGTTGAGAAGAACCAGAAATACCCCGACCTGGCCCGTAAGCGCAAGATTGAGGGCAAGGTAATGGTCGAGTTTATCGTGCAGACCGACGGCAGCCTGACCGATGCCCGCGTGATTAGAAAGATGGGCTCGGGCCTCGACGAAGAAGCCATGCGTTTGATTAAAGCGGCCCCCAAATGGGAGCCGGCCTCGTTTCAGGGCAAACCAATAAAGCAAAAGATGGTGTTGCCGGTTCTGTTCCAATTGTAGCCCTGGCCCGAGGCGGCGCGTAGCGTTTCGTGGGCGGCCGGCTGCACGTTCATCGTTCTCATTCCCTGTCGTAATGCCAGCTTCTCCCTCCTGCTCTATGTCGTCGTCCTTCGCCCTCGCCCCCACTCCCACCCCCACCCTGCTCTGGCCCTACCAGGAACGCTACCGCCAGGCAGCCCAGGCCCTGGCGCAAGAGCTGTTCGATGCCCTCGACGACGACCTGAAGCCGTTTGTCTTGCTGCTGGCCCTGCCCAACGACCCCGACCTGCCCGCCCGCTGCCTCGAACCCCAGGCCAGCGGCCTGCCCGCCGAGCTTTTTTCCGACGCGGTGCTGCGCGGCCGGGTGAGCCAAAACACCACGCCCTGGCCCTACCCCGAGCGCGAAGACGTGACGCCGGCCATGATTCGGCGCAAGCACGAGGGCCTGGGCGTGCGCAACGCCGTGCAGGCCACGTTCGACGCGCTGGACGAGCACGCCACGCACCAGCACTTTGCCGGCTGGCCCGTCCAGATTCGGGGGTATTTCGTGATGACCGTGCTGCGCCTGCAACGCAAGGCCCTGCGCGCGTATCCCTCGCTGCGCCCCCACCGCTTCTACACCGACGGGCGCCCGCTGGCCCCGTCGCTGCTGGTGGCGGCCATGTACCGCTTCAACGAGGAAAGCGTGAAGTCGCTGAGCGAGCCCGAGCCCGGCGCGGGCATCATCATGCGCCCGCGCGAAAGCGAGGAGCTGCTGCGCAGCGCCGGCAAAAGCTTTCTCGACACGCCCGCCCAGGCCCTGGGCCTCGACCCGACCACCACCAAGCTGTTTGCCACCTGCAACACCATCAGCAGCCTGCGCTACGAGGGCGCCGAGGGCGTGGGCAAGCTGCTGCTGGCCCGCCGCGGCCACCCCAACCTGGAAGAAATCTTCGCCCTCACCTGCCCCACCGAGCTCACCGACTACCGCGCCGTGCGCAAGCTGCTCGAAATGACCACGCCCGACGTGCACCTGCTCGCCGACGGCGACAACGTGTACGCCCTGGGCCGCCAAATCGGCCACTACGACGCTATCCGGGAAGATTTGTTCGTCATCAGCTTCATCACCCACTACGCCTGGGAGTTGCAGCACGCCGGCCACGTTCTGCTGCGCTCGCACTACGGCTTGCCGGGCCTGCCGCGCACCCGCCTCAGCCGCTCGGGCTTCCGGCGGGCCCTCAAGCGCACCTTTGCCCTCACCGACGCCACCAAAGTTGAGCGCCTCTGGGACGTGGTGCTCGAAGCCAGCCGCCAGCAGCACGGCACGCTCCTGGTCATCACCACCGAGGCCCTGGCCGAAGCCGACCGCCTCAAGCTCCAGTGCACGCTCATCGAGCCCGTGCCGCTCACCCCGCTCATCACCCGCCTCGTCACCAGCATCGACGGCGCCGTGCTGCTCGACCCCGACGGCTACTGCTACTCCATCGGCGTCATTCTCGACGGCCGCGCCTCGGGCCGGGGCGACAGCACCCGCGGCGCCCGCTACAACTCGGCCCTGCGCTACGTCGAGAGCTCGGATTATCCCTGCATTGCCATCGTCGTCAGCGAAGACGGGCTGGTGGACGTGATTACCTCGGTGGCCGAATAAGTAGCTGTCATTGCGAGGACGAAGGACGAAGCAATCCGTCCTGTTCTCAGCGACCAACCCTGGGAGGCGACAAACCTAAAAATGGCTCTGGCCAGCCAGCTCCTCCCAGTTCGGGTTGGCTGTATTAATCAGCGCCAGCTTTCTCGCCCGAGAGCCTGCTTTGATTTGTTTCTCGCGAGCAATGGCCTCGGTAATGCTTGCATAAGTTTCAAAACAAACCAGTTTATGCACGCTGTATTTCTTGGTAAAGCCGTCATGAGAACCTGCTTTGTGTTCTGCTACGCGGCGGGTCAAATCATTGGTTACACCTGTGTAAAGCACAGTGTAATTGGCATTGGTGAGTAGGTAAACGTAATACGTGTGCATTTTGGGCTTGTCACATTATGGGGCTGGTCGCTGAGAACAGGACGGATTGCTTCGTCCTTCGTCCTCGCAATGACAGCTACTCACTTTTTCGCCCGAAACGACCACGTGAGGCGAAACACGGCCACCACGTCGCCGGCTTCGTCGCGGCCGGTGCTGGTGCATTCCACGGTGCGGCCTTCGCCGGTGGCGCGGCTCTCGGCAATGGCCTGGGCGATGCGCGGGCCGTCGGGGCAGGCGAAGGCAATCAGGCCCACGGCTTTCTTGGTGAAGTCGCCTTCCAGCTTCACCACCAGCATCGACACCGGCCCGCCGGCCTGCACGTGCATCATGGCCTGAATGCCGCTGGCCAGCTCGGCCGCCATGGCCAGGCAGGCAAAGTAAATGCTGCGAAACGGGTTCTGCGTCAGGTATTTAAGCCGTATAGTAACCGTGGCCGACTCCGGCGTGAGCTGCGTGAGGCGCAAGCCCGCCAGCCAGGCCATGGGCAGCTTTCGCAGCATAAACAGCTTCAGCTTCGTCGGGCTCAGCACCTGGCGACGGAAGGCGGCGGCCTGAGGCGTGTCGAGGGTAGCGGTCATCATCGGTTTTTCAATAGTACAGTCGTTCAAAAGTAAACGAGCTGTCGTAAATGAGTTGTTCGTTGTCAGGATTCGGGATTCGGGATTCGGGATTCGGGATTCAAAAATGCCTGACAACTGACAACGAACAACTGACAACTGACAACTCGTTTACTTGCGCCGGCTTTTTTTCACCGGCTCGTCGGCGGGGCTTGGGCCGGGGGCCGGCGCGGGCCGCACCACCAGCTCCTGGTAGCCAAACGTGGGGTCGGTTTCGCGCCGAAACTCCAGGGCGGGCAGCTCGCCCAGCACAATTTCGGCCGTGGTGTACACCCGGCAGCCGCCGAGCAAGTGCCCGCCGATGGTGCGGCCCGTGCTGTCGGCCACGGCCAGGTGCAGGTGCGAGCCGTTGGCCGACAGCGTGCCGACCAACGACACGATTTCGAAGTGGCCCCGAAATACCGTGGGCCCTTCCTGGTTGGCCAGCCGCAGCGTGGCCACCGTGAGGCTGCCCACGCAGGTGAGCACGGCGCCCGCCAGCAGGTGGTGGGCTTGCACGAAAGCCGTGAGCTGCTGGCGCAAATCGTCGCCGGGCCGCAGGCGCAGGGCGTAGGTTTTCAGGGCAGAAGGGTGGGCAGTAGGCACGGCGGCCGGGGTTTGGGCTGCCGCCGTTCCGGCTAAAAGCAGCAGAAGCAAAATACGCAACATCGGGGCAAGGTAAAACGAAGTTTGCCGGAACGGCCGGTTTGCCTCCCTTCAGCCCGGCGTATTTGGGGCCCACCGCGGCTTTTCGGCCGGGCTTCCGTCTCAACATTTTACGCTGATTACGAGGCATTAAACCCCTTAGTGTGCGCTTGGCGCGGAAACCTGGCCGCGCCGGAAGAAGGCGCTAGCGGATGGACTGCGCCGTCGCCATCGCCCGGTCGAGGTAGTCCAGCACCAGGGCGTCGCGGCTGGCGTCGAACTTGCGGGCGTAGAGCCGCGCCGAGGCGTGCAAAGCGGGCAGGTCGGCACAGGTCAGGGTTTTGGGGCTGTCGCCCCCGGCCGACCAGTCGATGTGGCGCAGGTTGTTGTTGATAACGGTGGCCGCGAGCGGGGAGTTGAGCAGAATGGAATGCACCAAAAATTCGTCGGAGCCCCAGGTATAGCGGGCAAACCGCTGCAGCTCGGGGTGCGCGTCGACGAACCTGACCGCGTAGGCGGCGCACTGCCGGCTGATGGTGTACCAGCCGCCCATATTGCCGCCGTAGAGGGTCGAAAACAGCGGCAGCTTCCGGCGGGGCAGCACGTAGTTGAGCACGCGCTGCACCACGTACCGGCCCGGAAAGCTGAATTCGGTGAGGTGATACTGGTTGAAGCGGCTCCGGTTGGCGCGCCACCAGTCGGAACTCTCGGGCTGATACTGGAGAAACGAGGAGCCCGCGTGCTGCTCCAGAAAGTGATGAATGGCGCCGACCGGCTTGATGGGGTAATCTTCGCCGCTCAGCAGGTTGATGAAGTCGTAGCGCACCGGCGCCCGCAGGATTTCGCGCATGCCTTCCAGCGCGGCCTGGGTCAGGCTGTAGCCGCCCCATTTCACGTCGAGGCGGCAGCGGGTAAAGCGCACGCCGGGCAGCGCGGCCAGCGGGGCAAACGGCCGATAATCGGCTTTGCGGTCGAGGTGAATAAAAGCATCCGCTTGCGGATGGGCCAGCGCCCCCACCAGCCGTTGGAGCTGCGCCGGGGATTTGTGGGCCAGAATCAAGTGGGCGATGTTCATGCGAGTGGCTGGCTCAGCGCGGCTCCTGACCGGGAACGAGGACGGCGGCCCGCGCCAAGGGCAGCGCAAGGCTTCGGACTGGCTGTCAGGCTACTGTCTGGTATCCGCTACGGCGTTGGTGGTAGAAAGTGACGCCCAGGGGCGGTATCAGCCGGCAACTCAGCAACCGCGGGCGGCGGTTGAATAGGTACGCACCGGCTCGGCAACTTGGTTTTCATTATATGGATATAGCCCGAATCCGAGGCACTGAGCCGCGGCCGGCCAGGCAAGCAGCGAGCGACGCGGCTCGCCCCGGACGCTCCGGGGGCGAAATGTAGGACCAAAAAGGTGTCTGCAACGCGACAACTGTCCAAGGCGAAGCAGATTATTCTTACGGCCGCGCTTATAATTATTTCTAGCGTCGTGCTTGTGTGGCTCAGCTGAAAAATCTACCTTAGATGCCAATAAAACCAGAATAAATACCCGTATTGTTTGTAAAAATTTATAAATCAACTGCAACGGAGCCAGTGGCTATGAACCCACAAATACCGAAGGTGAGCGTCGTCGTGGTCACTTACAACCACGAAAAATTCCTTGCCCAGGCGCTGGGCAGCATCCTGGCGCAGCAAGTAGATTTTTCCTACGAGGTGATTGTGGGCGAAGACTGCTCAACCGACCGCACCCGGCGCGTGCTCCAGGACTTTGCCGGGCAGCACCCGGGCGTTATCAAGCCCATATACCAGGCCGTTAACGTGGGCATGGGCGCCAATTTCAAGGCCTGCCTGGCCGCTTGCCGGGGCCAGTACATCGCCCTGCTCGACGGCGACGACTACTGGAGCAGCCCGCGCAAGCTGCAACGGCAAGTGAGCTGGCTCGACGCCCACCCCGACTATTCCATCTGCTTCCACCCCGTCGAAGACCAGTACGAGGACGGCTCCCGGCCCAACGCCGTGCCCGCCAACAAGTACCAGAAGGAAGCGTATGACTTCGAGGACTTTCTGCTGCCCATCTACACCATTGCCAACACCAGCTCCCTGGTGCTGCGCCACGTGCTGCCGGCCTGGCCGGCCTGGCTGTTCAAGGCCAACCCCATCGACTATGCGTTGGTAGTTTTGTACGCCGAGGTGGGCAAGGCCAAGCTCTTGCCCGAGGCGATGAGCGTGTACCGGATTCACGGCGGCGGCATCTGGTCGGGCACGCCGCGGCACCTCAACATCAAACATTTCCTGCGGATGTACGAGCAGCTCTGGCAGCACTACGCCCACACCGCCCGCGCGGCCCCGGTGCGCCGCCACCTCTACGACCTGTACCTGACCACGGCCAACGTGTTCGCCAACAGCGGCTATCCCGCCGAAGCCAGCCGCTTCATCGGGCAGGCCATCGGCCTGGGGCCGGGCTTCATCAGCCACGGGCTCGGCGGGTTGCTGGGCGCTGGCCTGCGGCTGGCCCGCGGCTTTGTGCGGCCGCGCCCCGCGCCGGTGGGTCCGAAAACCCCGGTGCCGGTCCGGCCTGATTCCGCCCCGGTCGGCCGGCCGGCGCAGGCCGGTATTTAGGCCCCGGCACTCGAGAATTTTAACCCGGCCCCGATTGCCCCGGACGTCCGGACGTTTCATTGGTTGCCCGCATCTCCCTGCGCTATGATAACCACCCAGACCCCACCCATTGCCCGCCGCCGCACGCTTTACCAGAAGTTTGCCCGGCTCTACGATAAGCAGGTCGACGGCACTGGGCTGGCGCTCTTTCGCATCGTTTTTTGCAGCGTGCTGCTGGCCGAAGTGCTGCACCTGTTCTACTTCCGCCACCTCATTTTCGACGTCATTCCCTACGTCGAGGAGGCCGAAATCGGCTTCACAAAACCCCTGCTGCTGTGGGCGGCTTCGCTGGTGCTGCTCATTCTGGGGCTTTATACCCGGCCGGCGGCGCTGGCCAACTACGCGTTTGCCTTCGTTATTTTTTCTTCGCTGAAAACGTATACCTACATGATGACGCCGATGTACATCGGCCTGAGCTTTCTGTTTTTGTTTCTGCCCGTGAGCCGGCGCCTGTCGCTCGACCGGCTGCGGCTCGGACGGCGGTATTTCGCGGCCGGGCTTCGTTACCACGCGCCCGCCACCGTCAGCCAGCTGGCTTACTATGTGCCCGTGGTCGTGGTTATCGGCTTCGTGTATTTCGATTCGGCGCTCTTCAAGCTGGACTCGCCCATGTGGCTGGCGGGGCTGGGCATGTGGCAGCCCCTGTCGCTGCCTTACGAAACCCCGGTCAACGGCTCGTTTATCCTCAACCAGGAGTTTTTGGTCAAGTTTCTGGGCTACTTTACGTTGGCCTTCGAGCTTTGCTTTCTCTTTCTGTTTGCCTTTCGCCGGTGCCGGCCGGCGCTCCTGGTCGTCGGCGTGGGGCTGCACTTCGGGGTTTTGCTCCTGCTGCCGGTGCCTCTTTTCGCGCTTGGCTTCGGCAGCATTTACCTGCTGATGGTGCCCGTGAGCGCCTGGCGCCGGCTGCCCGGCCTCGCCCGCCTGCGCGGGGCCGCCTACGGGTTGGCGGGCCGCCACGCCGCCAAC
>CAXTCS010000025.1:0-27746 GCA_964242365.1 uncultured Hymenobacter sp.
CTCCAGCTGGTCCAGCTGTCGTCGACGCGCTGGCTCACCAACAGGTCGGCCGAGCCGTAGCCCATGTGGCCGTACGACGCGAAATACAGGGTTTTGCCGTCGGCCGTCAGCCAGGGCGCGAAGTCGAAGCCGGGCGAGTTCAGCACCGGGCCCAGGCTTTGGGGCTCGGTGTAGCCGCCGCTGCCGTCGGGCCGGCTCAGGTAAATATCGTTGCCGCCTTCCGAGTCGCCCCGCTCCAGCGACAGCAGCAGGATTTTCCCATCAGCCGACATGGAAAACCCCGTGCCGGGCACGGCCGAATAAAAGTTGGCGATGCGCAGCGCTTCGGGCCGTACGCTTTTGGGCGTGGCGCCGGGCGCCGTAGCGGCCGATTCCGCCACCCGGCTCAGGCCTTCGTCCAGAAACGTGCCGTCGCGCCCGTAGGTGCCGCGCACCAGCAAAAGCTGGCCGCCGGTGCCGGTGGTGGCCTCAACGGCGTTGTTCTGGGGCGTGTTCACGCCGTCGAGGCGCGTGGGCGCCCCCCAGGTTTGGCCGTGGTCGGCGCTCTGGCTCACCCAGGCGTCGCCCGAGTCGGTGTTGCCCTCGGTATTGCCCGCAAACTTGGTGCGGGCGAAGTACAGCGCCTTCCCATCGGGGCTCAAAACGGGGTGCACTTCGTTGCCAGGCGAGTTCACCGGGCCGCTCAGCAGCTGCGGCGGGCCGAAGGGCGACGGGCCCTCCAACACATTGAGCCGCAGCCGGAACAGGCGCCATTGCTGGCTGGCCCGGCCGTTGCTCTTTTGCGCCAGCACCGGCGTGCCGTTGAACTTGTCCGCAGCGGCCAGGGCGGCCACGCGCCCTTCGCTCTTGTTTTCGAGCTGGTAGCTGCCAGCCGGGCCGGCCGGCACCAGGCGCCACTGCTGCTGCTCGCTGCCCTGAAATGGCCGCTGCACCAACGCCATGTTTTCGCCGGCCGTGCCCACGGTGAGGCACTGGCCGCTGTGGCGCGCTTCGATGCGGTAGTATTCGCTGCCGGCGCGCAACGGCACAAACCGCCACTGCTGGCTGCTGGCGTGCGTAAATTCCCACTGCACGGCGGGCGCGCCGCTGGCGGTGCTGGCGCTCGCCACGTCGAGGCAGCGCCCGCTGCCCCGGTCAATCAGTCCATAATAAGCACGCTCATCGGGCACAAAAGGGGTTTGGGCCGGCGCAACAAAAGGCAGCAACAGCAACAGCGATACGAATCGAAACATCGGCGGGGGCGCGCCGGAAAGCCGCGCGCTTGGTGAATTACGCAAAAGAACGGCGGGAATGCTGAACCGAGGCCCCGCGTTTCGGCCAGCGGCGGCGCGGCCAGTCTCCCACGGACAACGGCCGGGGCCGAATAACAGTACAAATGGCAGCTTATTTCATTTGAATCCGTCCCCTTCCCATTCCATGCGCAAAGGCACCCAAGTAACCTGGAAATACGGCACCGGCACCGCCACCGGCAAAATCGAGTCGGTGCACAAAGAAGCCGTTTCACGCACCATCAAAGGCGCCGAAATTCACCGCAACGGTTCGCCCGACGACCCCGCCCTGGTCATCGTGCAGGCCAACGGCGACCGGGTTCTCAAGCTCCGCAGCGAAGTAAAAGCCGCCACTTAGCCCACGTTGTGGAACAGCCCCCGCGGGGCGACATATCGGTAGTCAAATCGTCCTTACCATTCCAAAAGCCCCAGCGGGGCGGCATTCGTTGCACGGGTGCCGCCCCGCTGGGGCTTTAAAACAGGATATCAGCGTACTTTCTACCGATGTGGCGCTCCGCTGGGGCTCCCTTCAATCCTCTGCAACTTGGGTTACTTGCCTCGTGTTTTTTTACCAAGCCAGTTCTTTTCATGCCTGCCCTCAACGGCTTACCCTCCCAAAAAAGCCGGTATTTCCGGTCCACGAAAAAGCCCCGTCAGCACATGCTGACGGGGCTTTTTCGTGGTTTAAAATAAAGCGCACCTGCTACCAGTTGTCCTTATCAGGCTTGATGAAGGCTTCCTCGTCCATCTCCGTGGGCACCACCACAATGCCTTGTTGCAGCTTGGAATTGTTGCGGCCGTAGAGAAAATAAACGATGAAGCCAAGCAGCATCCAGCCCAGGGCCACTTTCAGCGTGAAAGAGTCGAGGCTCACAATAAGAGCCGAGCACACAAGCGCCCCCATAATGGGCACCAGCGGAAAGCTGGGCGAGGAGAGCGGCGAGCGGAACGGCCGCGGCTGGTCGGGGTCCGAGCGGCGCATAATCCACACGCCCAGGCTCACGAGCACGAAGGCCAGCAGCGTGCCAAACGAGGTGAGGTCGCCGGCCAGCGAGCCGGGCACGAAGGCCGCAAACAGGCCCACAAATACCATCAGCATCAGGTTGGATTTGTAGGGCGTGTTGAAGCGCGGGTGCAGCTCCGAAAAGGCTTTGGGCATGAGCCCGTCCTTGGCCATCGAGAAAAACACCCGGCTCTGCCCCATCAGCATCACCAGAATTACCGACGTGAAACCGAGCAGAATGCCGCAGGTTACGGCCGTGGCCAGCCAGCCGTAGCCGGGCATGTGCGCCCGAATGGCGTAGGCCACCGAGGCTTCGCCGCCCAGCGCCGGGTCGGCAAACTCGCGCCAGTTGGCCACGCCCGTCAGCACGTGCCCAAACAAAATGTAGAGCACCGTGCAAATGGCCAGCGAGCCCAGAATGCCGATGGGCATGTCGCGCTTGGGGTTTTTGGCCTCCTGCGCGGCCGTGCTCACGGCATCAAACCCGATGAAGGCGAAAAACACAATCGCGGCCCCGCCAAAAATGCCGCCCAGCCCGTGCTTGTTCCAGCCCTCGTAGGTGCGCACCACTTCACCGGCCGCGTTTTTCACCACGGCATCGGCCGGAATCAGGTAAGGCGTGTGGTTGGCGGGGTTGATAAACTGCCAGCCCACGGCGATGAACACCAGCACGATAACCGTCTTGAGCACCACCACCACGGCGTTGAACAGGGCCGATTCCTGGGTGCCCTTCACCAGCAGCAGGCTCAGGGCCACGATGATGAACAGCGCCGGCAGGTTGACGAGGCCGTGCTGCGCCACGCCGTTCACCACGGCGTGCTCGAACGGCGAATGGCTCAAATTGTACGGAATACTGGTCCCGAACACCTCCAGCAGCTTGTTCAAATACTCGCTCCAGGCAATGCTCACGGTGGCCGCGCCCAGCGCGTACTCCATTATCAACGCCCAGCCGATGACCCAGGCCACAAACTCGCCCATCGTGGTGTAGGCGTAGGTATAAGCCGAGCCGGCAATCGGAATCATGGCCGCGAACTCGGCGTAGCACAGGCCGGCAAACACGCAGCCAAAAGCCGCCAGGATGAATGCCAGCGTCACGCCGGGCCCCGACGCCTGGGCCGCCGCGTTGGCGGTGCGCACAAACAGGCCCGCCCCGATGATGGCGCCCACGCCCAGCGCCACGAGGTTGCCCGCGCCCAGGGTGCGCTTGAGTGCGCCCGCCCCGGATGAATTGGCTTCGCCCAGGAGCACGGCCAGCGGTTTTTTGGCGAAAATACTTGCCATGTGTTAAGTGTAAATGAAGAGAAGAAGTATGAAATGAAAAGGCCGCCAGGCGAAACACCTCGGCTCGCTCCGGGATGAAACCTATCCACCAAGGCAGCGACGGGACCGAAATATAGGCAGCAAATTCGCCCCGCACCCATTTTCGGCCTTGCCGGCAAAATTTCAGTGCGCCCGTCCGGCAGGCAGCATTGCGCGCCCGAATCCGCTCAGCCTTCTTCTTCGCTGAAGCTGATGCCGTAATCGGCGGCCAGTTCGTCCAGAATGGGCTCGTAGAGCGCCGCCGCCACGGGTATCAGCACCCCGCGCGCCGCCACCTCGCCCCGCGCCAGCCGGCGCACGGCCATGCCCAGCGGCAGGCCCACGGTTTTGGCCATGCCGGTGTGGGTGGCGTCGTCGCCCACCACGGCCAGCGACGAGGTGAGGCGGTGCGTCGCCCCGTTCAGTTCAAACTCAAACAAGTGCTGCATCACAATCAGGTCGTGGTCGTGGGGCTCCAATTGCCATTTTTCGCTGAGCAAGCGTTCGAGCAGCTGGGCGGGCGTCGCGTGGGCGTGGCCCACGGCGCGACCCGAAAACAGCCCTAGCCAGTTCAGGCGGCCCATTTCTTCGCCCGTCGGGTTCAGCCCAAGGTAAGTGGCCAGGCGCAGCGGCAAGGCCAGGTGCGGAATGAGCGAAGCGGGCAAATACGCTTCTATCAATTCGGCCCAGGTCATGGTTTCGGCATTGCCGAGGTTCACCGAGTCATCGGTCAGGCCCAGGCGCACCAGCGCGTGCCAGGCGGCGCAGTAGCCCGGCCGCCGCAGCGTGCCCCGCAGTATGGTCGGAATGTCGTCGAGGCCGTACGGGGCGCGGTAGCTGAGCGAGTCGCGGTTGGCGTAGCCCTCAAATTCGCCGTAGCCGGGCACCGCCAGCGTTTCGGTGCGGGCAAACAGCTGTTGGTAAGGAATAAAGCGCGGATGGCCGTTGTCGAGGTATTTGGCGGTGCCCTGGCCGGCCAGCACCACGTTGCGCGGGTTCCAGGTAAACTTATATTTCCACGGATTGTCGCCTTCGGCCGCCGGCGCCAGCAGCCCGCCGCAATACGATTTGAAGGAAGTAACCCGCCCGCCCCGCGCCCGGATGTGCTCGATGGCCCGCATGGCCGACATGTGGTCGAGGCCGGGGTCGAGGCCGCATTCCATGAGCAAGGTCACGCCGGCGGCCGCCGCGTCGTCGTGCAGCGCCCGTATTTCGGGGCTTACGTAGCTGGCCGTGGCCAGGTGCCGCCCCTGCCGCACGCAGGCCCGCGCCACCACCGGGTGCAGCAACGCCGGCAGCATCGAAACCACAATGTCGGCCTCGCCCACCAGCTCCCCCAGCCGCGCTTCATTGCCCAAATCGAACGGCACGGCGCGGGCATATTCGCTGTGCGCGGCCAGCACCGGCACCAAATGCGCCGGATTAACGTCGGCCACGGTCAAAAACCATTTTTCGGTGAGCGCGTGGCGCAGCAAATACTGAATCAGGGACGAAGCCGAGCGGCCGGCACCAAGAAGCAAAAGGCGGGTGGTCATGCGACAAAAGTAGAACGCTTTGCTTAATGAAGAATGAGGAATGAAGAATGAGGAATGGTCATTGCGAGGACGAAGGCCGCGGCACCCGAAGGTCAGCGGCCTCGCAATGACCATTCCTCATTCCTCATTCCTCATTCCTCATTCTTCATTAAGCGCAGCGTTACCTTCGCCGCCTCCTTACTCCTACCGCATGGCCCGTATTTCCCGCCAGCAGCTTATTGACTACGAAGAGCTGGATTCCGCTCACGACCTCACCGCTGCCGAGCAAGCCGCCTGGCAGGCTGCCCGCGACGCTACCGCGCACGCCTACGCGCCGTATTCCGGCTTCCAGGTGGGCGCCGCGCTGCTCCTGGCCGATGGCACTGTTTTCCGGGGCACCAACCAGGAAAATGCTGCCTACCCGTCCGGCCTCTGCGCCGAGCGCACCGCCTTGTTTGGCCTCGCCGCCGCCCACCCCGACCACGCACCAATCGTGGGCATGGCCGTGGCCGCCCGCCCTACCGGCGGCGATTTTGGGCCCGCCCTCCCCTGCGGCGCCTGCCGCCAGGTCATGCTCGAATACGAGTCCCGCCAGGGCCAGGCCATTCCGCTGCTGCTGCCCGGCCGCGCCGGCACCATTCTGCGGTTCAGCTCGTTGGCCGCGCTCATTCCGTTTAGCTTTTCCGCCGACGACCTGCCCACGCAGTAAGCGGCTGCTTCCATGACCGAACACCACCTGGCCGTCACCCGCTCGGCGCGCTACTATCAGCTGGGCGAATTATCAGTGCATACCAGGCGCGTCTGGTTTGTCTGCCACGGCTACGGGCAGCTGGCCGCCTATTTTTCCCGCCATTTTGCCTTCCTCACCGAAGCCGACCCCACCACCGTGGTCGTCGCGCCCGAAGGCCTTTCGCGCTTCTACCTCAGCGGCAACGGTGGCCGCGTCGGCGCCAGCTGGATGACCCGCGACAACCGCCTGGCCGAAATCGACGACCACGTTAACTTCCTCAATCAGCTGGCCCACAACATCCTGGCCCAGTGTCCGGCCGATGTCAGCGTCACGGTCCTGGGGTTCTCGCAGGGCACCGCTACGGTCAGCCGCTGGCTGGCCCAGGCCGTATTTCGGCCCGCTCACCTCATCCTCTGGGCCGGCGGCTTTCCCGACGACCTGGAGCCCGCCGCAGCCCAAAGCCTCCTGCAAAACCTTCCGCTAACCATCGTAGTCGGCACCGAGGACGAGTACATCTCCGCCGCCCTCATCACCCGCCAACAAGAGCAGCTGCTGAAACTCGGCGCCACGCCCCAACTCATAACCTTCCCCGGCAAGCACGAGCTGAACCGGGCAATTTTGGAGCAGCTCACCGCAGCGCAGTAGCGAAGGCATAAGTCTTCCCCAATTTTCGCAAAGAAGCACGCACCGTCAGGCTCCCCTCTCCTGGGGAGAGGGGCCGGGGGAGAGGTTCCCACCAAGGGCAACAATTCCCTCCCTACTTGCGAATTATCGTCGTTGCCGCCCCCTGCGCGCCTGCCAATACCAGCACTTCGGCAATGGTTACGTGCGCGGGCCGGGTCACCATAAACACGATAACCTCGGCAATATCCTCGGGCCGCAGCGGCTCGAAACCTTCGTATACTTTGGCGGCCCGCGCCTCATCGCCCTTAAAGCGCACCTGCGAAAACTCGGTTTCCACCGCGCCGGGGTTCACCTCGGCCACGCGCACGCCGGTGGGCAGCAAGTCGAGCCGCATGGTTTTGGTGAGCATGGCCACTGCCGCCTTGCTCGCGCAGTACACGTTGCCGTTGGCGTAAGCTTCCTGCCCGGCTATCGAGCCGATGTTCAGAATAAAGCCGGTATTTCGGGCCGTCATGCCCGGCAGCAACGCGTGCGTCACGTTCAGCAAGCCGCGCACGTTGGCGTCGAGCATCTGGTCCCAGTCGGCCGGGTCGCCGGCCTGGATGGGCGCCAGGCCGTGCGCGCCGCCGGCGTTGTTTACCAGCACGTCGGGCGCTTGCAGCGCGGCGGGCAGCGCGGCCACGGCCGCCTGCACCGCCGCCCGGTCGCGCACGTCAAATTCGAGCACGTGCACCGGCACCGGGGCCAGCTGCGCCGCCAGCTCGTCGAGCCGCTCGCGCCGCCGCCCCGTCACCACCAGCTCAAATCCGGCCCCGGCCAGGGCAACCGCCGTAGCCCGGCCAATGCCCGACGAGGCGCCGGTGATAAAAGCAATTCGCATGCAATACAGAAATAAAAGCCCCCGGCAAGCGTGCCAGGCTAGTTTTGAATGTTGATGTACAGCGTCACCGCGTTGGTGCTCATGCGCTGCAAGCTCCGGCTGAACGGGTCGTTGTGCGCCACCAGCAAATTGCGCAGGCCGTGCGAAAAACGCAGTTCCGGCGCCAGCTTAAACAACGGATAAAACAGGTCCAACCCCACGCCATACTCCAGCGTCAGGTCGCTTTCCAGGGCCCGCAGCTGGTTGTGCAGCGGGTCGCTCCGCCGGGTGCTGGCCGTCAGGCTGGGGCTGATGCCGGCAATCATATAGGCCCGCGTGTTGCGCCGCCGGTCCGACTGGTACTTGAGCATCAGCGGAAACTGCACCACCGTCGAGGTAATCTCCTGGGTCTGAATCGAGTCGGGCTGAGGGTAACCGTGCGGCCGAAATTCCACTTTCCGGGTCAAAAAGCTAACCCCCGGCGCAAAACGCAGAATAAACGGCGAAAGCGCCTCGCCCAGGCGCGCATCCCCAATAAACCCCACGCCCAAAGTCGGACTGATAATCGAATTGGCCGTGATGTTGCGGTTGTTGATGTAAGTAGCCGACTGCTCGATAATGAAGCGCGAAGCCGTGAAAGCCACGTACATCCCCGGATGAAACCACCGGCTGTCGTACGACGGCAGGTTGTTGACTGTGATGGACTTAACGTCGCCCTTCTTGCGGTTGGCCCGCGAGCTGGCTTTGCGCTGCGCCAACGCCGCCGTGGGCAGCAGCAAGCCCAAAAGGGCCAGCAGCAGCAGCCGTTTCAGTTGTGCGCCGTGTAAATCGAGCTGATGCCGAAAGTGAGGGGTTGCCATGCAGGTTCTTTGAAGCCGACCTTGGCCAAAATAGCCAGGAAGTCGGGGCCGTCGGGAAATGCCTGCACCGAAGCAGGCAGGTAGGTATACGCCGACTGGTCTTTGGAAATTAACTTGCCAAAAACCGGCAGCACCCGGCGGAAGTAAAAATTATAGGCTTGCTTGAGGGGAAAGGCCGTGGGCTTGCTGAATTCCAGGATAACGAGCTTGCCGCCCGGCCGGAGCACGCGCCGCATCTCGGCCAGCCCGGCTTCCAGGTGCGCGAAGTTGCGCACCCCAAACGAGGCCGTCACCGCGTCAAACTCCCCGTCGCCAAACGGCAGGTTTTCCGAGTCGCCAAGTTCGAGCTGAATGCGGTGGCCCAGGCCTTTGGCGGCCAGCTTGCGGCGGCCCACCTCCAACATGCCTTCCGAAATATCGACGCCGGTTATCCGGGCGTCGGTGGCGGCGGTGCGCAGGGTTTCGATGGCAAAGTCGGCGGTGCCGGTGGCAATGTCCAGAATGCGCGCCGGGCGCAGCTCCTTCAGCTCGTCCACCGCCTTGCGCCGCCAATAGATGTCGGTGCCCGCGCTGAGGAAGTGGTTCAGAAAATCGTACTTGCCCGCGATGGAATTAAACATCTGAGCAACCTGCGATTTCTTGTCGGCGGAATTGTCTTTATAAGGTACTACGGCCATAAGCGGGCGCAAAGAACGGGAATGAAGCGGGAAAATTGTCTTTCCCCAACGCCCAACCGGGCCGGTTTGTTGGCCGAAGCCGGCACAAAAGAAATCGGCCGCCCCGTCAAAGGCCACAAAAAAAGCGGGCCGGACAATTTGCCCGGCCCGCTCCCCTACTCAATGGCTTGAACCAAAGCTAGTTCTTGGCCTTGATTTTGGTTTTCTCGCCGTTGGCATCCTTGGCTTTGCCTTGCAACTCACCGTTTTTGGTGGTCGTTTTGGTTTCGCCGCCGGGGCCTTTGGTTTTCACCTTCACTTTGTCCGAATCCTCGTCCACCTTGGTTTTCACCTTGGTGCCGTCGGCCATTTTCACCTTGCTTTTGCCGGGAGTAAGCGGCGCGGCCGTGGCTGGCGCGGCCGGTGTAGCCGGGGCAACCGGTGCTATTGGCGTAGCGGTTTCGCCTTCTTTCAGCACGCGCTTAAACTCGTCACGACGGTTGAGCTGCATGTTCTCGGGCGAATCGTTGGGAGCAGCCGGACGACGCTCGCCGTAGCTTACCGTCGTCATGCGGGTTTCGGCAATGCCCTGCTTTTGCAGGTAGTTTTTAGCCGCATCGGCGCGGTTCTGGCCGAGCACCATGTTGTACTCGTCGGTATTGCGCGAGTCGCAATGGCCCTCAATCGAGATGTTGATGCCAGTGTTGGCCGTCAGAACCTTGCTGATGTTGTTCAGCTCCGTAATCGACTCCGGCCGCAGCTTGTACTTGTCGGTGTCGAAGTAGATGTTCTTGAACCCGCTGGCCAGGCTGGTCGTGTCGATGTAGTTCACGTAGAAATTTTTCGTGATGGTCGTCGAGTCGTTCGTCGACACCGGCACGGCAAACTCCTGGGTTTCAATATTCTTACCATCCTTGCTCACGGCCACCTGGTAGGTGCGGCCCGAGAGCACGGCCACCTGATAAGCGCCATCGGGCTTGGTCACGTCGCGGAAGCTCAGAGCCGTTTTGTCGGCTTGTGCTCCGCTGAACACCAGCTCAACGCCCGGAATCACGGACGTGCTGTCTTTCGACGAGAACACCTTGCCCTTGATGATGGCGTTTTTGATGTAGTTGATGGTGTAGATATCCTTTTCGCCGTAGCCGCCGATGCGGTAGCTGCTCAAATAAGCATACGACCCGTCCGGGCTCAGACGGTAGTAAGAATCATCGTCCGGCGTGTTCACGGGGTAGCCCATGTTTTCGGCCTGGCCCCACTTGTGCCCGATGCTGTCGTACGTCGACTTAAAAATATCGTAGCCGCCCATCGTGTTGTGGCCGCGCGACGAGAAGTACAGCGTCTTGCCGTCTTTGCTGAGGTACGGGCTGTCGTCGTCGTACTTGGTGTTGATGTTGCCACCCAACGACTTGGCCGGGCCAAAATCGCCACCGGCCGTGCGGGTGCTGTAGTACAAGTCCAGCGTGCCGTCTTCCGAATACTTGCCGGTTGAGAAGTAAATCGTCAGGCCATCCTGGGTGATGAAAGCGTCGCCTTCGTACGATTTCGAGTTGATGTTCGCGTCCAGGGGCTTGGGAGCCGTCCAGTCACCGCCCGACTTTTCCGACACGAAAATGTCGCCGTTGTTATCGTTACGATACATCAGCAGCTTGGTGTCGTTGTCGAACAGCTGCGTCGAGGCGTCGTGGCCCTTGCCGTTGAGCACGCCGCTCAGCGAGCGCGGCTTTTCCCAGTTCTCGTCGTCGATGCGCCGGGCTTCGAAGATGTCTTCGTAATACTCGCCGTCGGCCGCGATGCTTTTGTTTTTCTTGTCCGACGTCTTGCCGCTAGCACCCGTCACGTTTTCACCGCGCGAAGTAAAAATGAGCAGCTTGTCATCCGACGAAATAACCGGGCTGTGCTCGGAATACTGCGTGTTGATAACCGGGCCCAGGTTTTTTACAAAAATGTCCTTGGGCGAGTTGAACTGCACCTTGGCATTTTTGCTGTGCTGAATCAGCTGGGCCAGCTCTTCCTTGCGCTGGTCGTTCTTTTTCAGCGTGGCGTTGTAGGCCTGAAAGTGCGCGACGGCTTCGTCAAAGTTGTAGTTGAGGTGGTCGACCCGGCCGAGCCAGTACTCCACGTCTTTCGAAACTTTGGGCTTAATTTTTTGGGCCTTATAAATGTAATCGCTGGCCTTTTCCTTGTCAAACGACATGTAGGAAATGCCGGCGTTAAACAGCGCTTTGGCATTGTTCGGGTCTTTGGCCAACACCTTCTCGTAGTAAGGAATGGCCGCCCGGTAGTTTTCCTGCTCGAAGAACTTGTTGCCGCTTTTGAGGTCCTTTCGCGTGCTCTGCGCCTCGGCCGGGGAGGCGATGGCCGCGGTAAGGGCAACGGCGCACGACGCTTGTAGTAACCTTCTGGATAAGTTGTCCATTGGAGGAGATGTTTGGAAAAAAGAAATTTCTGAAGGGGTTGGAAGAGAAAATGCGCCGTGAAAAATAGGGCTGCAAACTATATTTTGGGCTTATACTGAAATTCCAAGGCAGGGTTAAGCTTTAATCCCAGTTTGTGGAGAAGGTAACCGTATCAAGTAGCCGGCCCGCCCGCGCAAGCCTTCGTCACGGGCTGGCCAATGACGGGCAAAGATAGGTTCTTTGCTTGCGAAAAGCGGTTTTTGGCAAAATTTCGGCCATTCAACTGCGAACAAGTGCGGTAGCAAAAGCCTACTGAAATGACGGGCTTGCCGCGCAAATATAGAAGTACTAATGAAATAGCAATTGATTCCCGCTTTTTATTTGTGGAACCTGCGCTCGGTTTCAGATGTAATTTTGTGGCCCTTACCCGTAGCCTATTCCCCCGACAATCGATGATTATCCGCGATGCCCGTTTTCTAACCAGTAATTCCAAGGCCGAGTTGTGCCCCGCCCCCACGCTGCCCGAATACGCGTTCATTGGCCGCTCCAACGTTGGCAAATCATCCCTGATTAACATGCTGACGGGCCGCAACGGGCTGGCCAAAACGTCGGCCTCGCCGGGCAAAACGCAATTGATTAATCATTTCGTAATTAACGACAATTGGTATTTGGTCGATTTGCCGGGCTACGGCTACGCCAAAGTCAGCAAAACGTCGCGGGCCGAATGGGCCCGCATGATTAATTTCTATTTGCGCCACCGCACCAACCTGATGTGCGTGTGCGTGCTGCTCGATTCGCGGCACGCGCCCCAGCCCGCCGACCTCGAATTCATGGAAAAGCTCGGCGCAGAGGGCATTCCCTTCGTGATGATATTTACCAAGTCGGACAAGCAATCGACGGCGCAAACCAAGGTTTTGCTGGCCGATTACCTCAAAAAAATGAGCGAAACCTGGGACGAGCTGCCGCGCTATTTCCAGACGTCGGCCGAAACCGGCCTGGGGCGCGACGAAGTCCTCGCCTTTATTGCCGACGTGAACCAGCAATGGGTGGCCGATGCTGCGGCCAACGCCTAGATTGGCCCCGAAATTGCCAACTGCCGCCCGGCCCACGACGGGCCATTTTTCCTTCTCATTCCTCCGCCTTTTACGCAACATGGCTCAACAATCTTCTATTTCGCGGCTGGCCCTGGGCCTGCTGCTGGCTGCCGCCGCGCCGGCTGTGGCCCAAACCGCGCCCAACACCCCGCCCGCGCCCAAAACGCAGGCCGAAAAAGGCACCGGCATCGCGTCGGCGGGCAAGGTCATTCCCGTGGCCGAGTACTACGAAGGCGGCCAGGCCGCTATGTACGAATTCATCGGCAAGGAGCTGAAATACCCGCTCATGGCCAAGCGCAACCGCATTCAGGGCCAGTGCATCGTGAGCTTTACGCTGAACCCCGACGGCACCATGCAAGGCGTGAAGCTGGTGAAACAAGTGGGTGGCGGCACCGGCGAGGAAGCCCTGCGCGTGGTGCGCCTGCTGAAATTCAAGAAGCCGGAGTACCCGATTTTGACCAGTCTGCCCATCGTTTTCAAGCTCGGCGTCACGGGCTCGAACGCGACAGAAGGACAATAATCCGTAGTTTTGCAATGAAGAATGAGGAGTGAAGAACGGGGAACGCGCCTTGGCAACCGCCAATTGTTCGCTTCTCGTTCTTCGTTCCTCATTCTTCATTCCTCATTTCATTTAATTAAGATGCCTTACGAATTGCAAGAGTTGGCCGCCATCAGCGGCATGCCGGGCCTTTACCGCCTGGTGCGCGCCGCGCGCCACGGCGTGCTGGTCGAAAGCCTCGACGAGAAAGCGACCCGCACCCTGGCCCCGGCCCGCAACAAAGTGTCGCTGCTGTCGGAAATCTCCATCTATACCCAGGACCCCGACCAAACGGTGCCGCTGACGGAAGTATTCGAGCGCATTTACCAGCAGCACGGCGCCACGGCACCCGTAACGGCCAAGTCGAGCGAAGGCGAGCTGACCGATTTCATGGCCGGCATCATCCCCGATTTTGACCGCGACCGGGTGTACCTCTCCGACATCAAGAAAGTAGCCAGCTGGTTCGGCATCGTGAGCAAGCACCGCCCCTACCAGGAAGCCGCCGCGCCCGCAGCCACCGAAACCGATGACTCGGCCAGCGCCGAAACCGCCCCGGAAGCCAAACGCAAATCGGCCCAAACCGACGAGCCCGGCGCCGACGAGCCCCTGAGCACCGGCGGCGTAATCGGCGCCACCGACGAAGCCCCCACCGCCGAAGGCAACCCGGAAGCTGCCGCGCCAGCCAAAAAAAGCCGCAAAAAGGCCGAGTAACGGCAATTCATTGAGAGCCAAAAAAGCCGCCCCTGACGCAGGGGCGGCTTTTTTGGCTCTCAATGAATTGCTCGTTGTCAGTTGTTAGTCAGGTTGTCAATCATTGACAGATAACTGACAGCTACTGCTTATTTATTCTGGCACCGCGTTGCGGGCCTGCTGCTCACTGGCCAGGCAGGCTTCGGCTTGCTCGACCAGCTCTTTGCTGCCGATGAAGATGGCGCAGCGCTCATGCGGCGTTTTGGGCTCGATTTCCATGGTGCGCTGGGCGCCGTTGCTGCTCTTGCCGCCGGCCTGCTCCACGATGAAAGCCAGCGGGTTGCATTCGTACATAAGGCGCAGCTTGCCCTGGGGCGCTTTGCTGGTGGCGGGGTAAATGTAGATGCCGCCTTTGAGCAGGTTGCGGTGGAAATCGGCCACCAGCGAGCCGATGTAGCGGGCCGAAAAGCTGTTGTCTTTGCACTGCTTCACGAAGGCCGTGACGCCGGGCGAAAAATAATCGGAGCTGCCCTCGTTGATGGAGTAGATGGCGCCGGTTTTGGGGGTGGCGATGTCGGGGTGGGAAAGGAAAAATTCGCCCAGCGAATGCTCGTAGGTGAAGCCGTTGACGCCGTTGCCGGTCGTGTACACCAGCATGGTGCTGGAGCCGTAGATGACGTAGCCGGCCGCCACCTGGTGGGTGCCGGGCTGGAGGCAGTCCGATTCGGTGCCTTCGCGGCCGGTGGGCGACACGCGGCGGTAAACGCTGAAAATGGTGCCGATGCTCACGTTCACGTCGATGTTCGACGAGCCGTCGAGCGGGTCGATGGCCACCACGTACTTGCCCTGGTTGTTGCCGGTTTGAATCATTTCGTCGTCTTCCTCGGAAATGATGGTGCACACCTCGCCCCCGTTGCGCAGCGCCCGGATAAAGCGAATGTTGGCGATGACGTCGAGCTTCTGCTGGTCTTCGCCCTGCACGTTGCGGTTGCCGTAGGCCCCGGCGATGTCGATGAGGCCCGAGCGGTTGATTTCGCGGTTCACGATTTTGGCGGCCAGCGCAATGTCGCGCAACAGCTGCGAAAGCTCCCCGGTGGCGTAGGGGAAATCTTCCTGCTTGCGCATGATGAAACGGTCGAGGGTGGTGCCGACGGGCAGGGCCAGTTTGTTGTGGTCCATAATATAGAGGGGTGGCGAAATGAAAGGGCGGGAACGCAGGGCAAAGCTACTCTTCTGCGACGGAAATTTTTCACGTAAACCGGGCCGGGGCCAACCGCGATACCGGCGCGGCCGGTTCGGCGATGGGGCCTGATGCCGCCGAAAACAAGTTTCCGGTTCCGGTTCGGCAATGACTGCCAGCGCTCCTACCTTTGCCAGCGATGGAAAAAGCGCAGGTTTACAAGTTTGGCGGCGCCTCGGTGCGCGACGCGGCCGCAATTCGGAATTTGGCGGGCATCGTGCGGCAATACGGCAGCCAGCAGCCCCTGGTGATTGTGGTGTCGGCCATGGGCAAGACGACCAACGCCCTGGAAGCGCTGTTTCAGCTGGCCTTCGACGGCCAGGATTACGCGGCTCAGCTGGCCCAGCTTACTGCTTTTCATCAAAACGTAGCCGCCGAATTGGGCGTGGCCAACGGCACCGGCGCGGCAGCTGGCAGCAAAGCGGCTCCGGGCCTTGCGGCAATGCTGACCGAGCTGGCCGACCGCCTGGCCACCGTGGGCCCCGGCGACTACGACCGGCAGTACGACCAGATTGTCAGCTTCGGCGAGCTGCTGGCCACGGGCATCGTGGCCCGGGCGCTGGGCGCGCAGTGGCTCGATTGCCGGCCCCTCATCCGCACCGACCACACCTGGCGCGAAGGCCGCCTGGACTGGCCGACCACGGAACGCAACATTGCCGCCGCCCTGCCGGCCCTGCTGGCCAATGGACCGGTCGTGACCCAGGGCTTTGTGGGCGGCACGGCGGGCGGGGCCACCACCACGCTCGGCCGCGAAGGGTCCGACTACACCGCCGCTATTTTGGCTTACTGCCTGCGGGCCGACAGCGTCACCATCTGGAAGGACGTGGCCGGCCTGCTCAACGCCGACCCCAAAATCTTCCCGGATACGGTGCGCTACCCCGAAATCAGCTACCGCGAAACCATCGAAATGGCCTATTACGGAGCCTCCGTCATTCACCCAAAAACGCTGAAACCGCTGGCCGACCGCAACATTCCCCTGCGCGTGAAGTCGTTTGTGAACCCCGAAGCCGAGGGCACGCTCATCCACGATTGCCAGCACCCGGCCCTGGCGCCGGCCTTTATTCGCAAAACCGACCAGTGCCTGCTGTCCTTCGAAAGCAAGGATTTTGCCTTCATCTCGGAAGAAAACCTGGAGGTAATTTTTGGTGCCCTGGCCCAGGCCAAGCTGAAAATCAACGTGATGCAGAACTCGGCCATCAGCTTTTCGGTGTGTACCGATTTTTCGGAGCGCCGCATCCACGTCCTGCTCGATTTGCTGCGCGAGCAGTTCACGCTGCACTATAATACCGGGCTGACGCTGTTTACCATCAAAAACTACGACGCGGCCAGCATCGCCCGCCTCACGGCCGGGCGCGGGCTGCTGCTGGAGCAGCGCACCCGCGGCACGTTTCAGTTCGTGTGCAAGTCGTAGCACCATCATGCCGACGAAGGCAGCAACTTCTCACGGCTGCTTTCGTCGGTTTTATTAACCCCAGCTGTGCGGACGTGACAAGGTTCTTCGCTGCACTCAGCATGACAAAAAGCATCCCATGGAATTCATTCTCGTAACCCCCCAGGCGCGGCCGTCCGTGGCGCTCATCCAGCTCAACCGGCCCAAGGAGCTGAACGCCTTGAATTTGCAGCTGATGCAGGAAGTGCGCGACGCGCTGAAAGTGCTGGACGAAGACGAGGCGGTGCGCGTGGTGGTCATCACGGGTAACGAGCGGGCCTTCGCGGCCGGAGCCGACATCAAGCAGATGGCGGGCAAGTCGGCCATCGACATGCTTGTGACCGACCAGTTCTCGACCTGGGACCAGATTCGCAAGTTTCGCAAGCCGCTGATTGGGGCCGTGTCGGGGTTTGCGCTCGGCGGCGGCTGCGAGCTGGCCATGACCTGCGACATGCTGGTGGCCTCGGAAACGGCCCAGTTTGGGCAGCCCGAAATCCGCATCGGGACCATGCCGGGCGCGGGCGGCACCCAGCGCCTTGCCCGCGCCGTGGGCAAGGCCAAGGCGATGGAAATGGTGCTCACCGGCGAATTTATTTCGGCCCGGGAGGCGCACCGCGTGGGGCTGGTAAACCGCGTGGTGCCGGTGGGGCAATACCTGGAGGAAGCCTATCGCCTGGCGGCCAGCATCGCGGCCATGTCGCCGGTTGCGGCCCGCCTGGCCAAAGAATCGGTGAACCGGGCCTTCGAAACGCACCTGGACGAAGGCCTGCATTTCGAGCGTAAAAACTTCTACCTCACCTTCGCTTCCGAAGACCAGAAGGAAGGCATGGCCGCCTTCGTGGAAAAACGCCAGCCGGAATTTAAAGGCCGGTAGGACGCTACGCTTAATGGGGAATGAAGAATGAGGAATGAAGAATTTTCCGTCGTTCGTTTGCTGGCGTTCCCGTATGCAACAATTCCTTACTGATTATTCCTCATTCTTCATTCTTCATTCTTCATTCCTCATTCTAATAAATGGCAGTTCTCGTGGGCAAGCGCGCCCCTTCCTTTAAAGCCACGGCCGTGATTGACGGCACCTTCGAAGAGGATTTTTCGCTGGACCGCTACCTGGGCAAAAAGCATGTGCTGTTTTATTTTTATCCGGCCGATTTTAGCCGCGTGTGCCCAACCGAAATCCTGGCTTTTCAGGACCGGCTGGAGGAGTTTGAACGCCGGGGCGTGGCGGTGGTGGGCTGCTCGACCGACTCGCAGTATGCCCACCTGGCCTGGCAGTTGCAGCCGCGCGACAAGGGCGGCATTGCGGGCGTGAAATACCCGCTGGTGGCCGACGCCACGAAAACAATTTCGGCCAATTACGACGTGCTGGGCGGCCACTACGACTACAACGAGCAAAGCGAAATGACCTACGTGGGCTCGCCCATGGCCTACCGGGGCCTGTTTCTCATCGACAAAGACGGCATCGTGCGGCACCAGCTCGTCAACGACCGGCCCTTGGGGCGCAGCCTCGGCGAAGCCTTGCGCATGATTGACGCGTTGCAGCACTTCGAGAAAAATGGCGAGGCCTGCCCCGTCGATTGGGAAGCCGATACGCAATTATAACCGTGGCCACAATCGCGGACTGCCCCGGAATGGCGTAATTTTGGGTCTTGCTGTTCTTCTACGACATTGCGCTGGGCCTGTACGGCCTGCTGTTGCGCCTGCTGGCGCCCTTCGTGCCCAAAGCTGCCGCCTGGGTTGCGGGCCGGCGCGGGCTGCTGGCCCACATCCGCCACACGATTGGTGCCGACCCCGCGCCGCGGGTGTGGTTCCACTGCGCCTCGCTGGGCGAGTTTGAGCAGGGCCGCCCGCTGCTCGAAGCCTACCGCCAGGCCCACCCCGGCACCAAGCTGGTGCTCACGTTCTTCTCGCCTTCGGGTTACGAAATTCGCAAAGACTGGCCGGGCGCCGACTATATCTTTTACCTGCCGCTGGACACCCGCGCCAATGCGCGCGCCTTTCTCGACGCGGTGCGGCCCCGGCTGGTGGTGTTTGTGAAGTACGAGTTCTGGTACCATTTCCTGCACGAAGCCCACCGGCGCGGCATTCCGGCCATCGTAATATCGGCCATTTTCCGGTCCGACCAGGTTTTCTTTCAGCCCTGGGGCGGCTTCTTTCGCCGCATCCTGACGCGCTTTGCCCACATTTTTACCCAAAACGAAGCCTCGGCCGAGCTGCTTCGCGGCCTGGGCCTGACGCGGGTGAGCGTGGCCGGCGACACCCGCTTCGACACCGTGGTGGCAACGGCCGCGGCCTCGGCCCGGCATTTGCCGGTGGTCGATGCCTTCGTGGCCGATGGCGCGCCGGTGCTGGTGGTGGGCAGCAGCTGGCCCGAAGATTTGCCCGTGCTGCTGCCGCTGCTGCGCCGCTACCAGCACGAGTTGCGCGTGCTGGCGGCCCCGCACGAAATCAACGAAACCAACCTCAGATTGGTGGAGGCCGCGCTGCCGGGCCAGGTAATGCGCTACTCGCAAGCCGATGAAGCTACCGTGGCCGGGGCGCGGGTGCTGCTGTTCGACAACGTGGGCTTGCTGAGCCAGCTCTACCGGTTTGGGGAGTATGCCTACATCGGCGGGGCTTTTGGCAAGGGCCTGCACAACACGCTGGAGGCAGCGGCCTTCGGCCTGCCCCTGTTTTTCGGGCCCACGTATGCCAAGTTTCAGGAAGCCGTCGAGCTGGTAGAGCTGAAATGTGCCTTCCCGGTGCAAAACGCGGCCGAGCTGGAAAACGCTTTTACTTATTTATGGAACACGGAGGAGGCCCGCCTGCGGCTTCAGGACACCATGCTCGACTACGTGCACGGCCAGGCCGGCGCCACCCGCACCATCATGGCCGCTCTGCCCGGCCTCACCGCCCCATGACTTCGGATATCGCTTCAATTACTGCTTCCAACGCGCTGCTGCACGGCACCGTGGTGAAATCGACGGGCTCGTGGTACATCGTGCGCGGCGCCGAAACCGGGCAGCTGTACCGCTGCCGGCTGCGGGGCAAATTCAAAATCAAAGGCCTGAAGGTGAGCAACCCGCTGGCCGTGGGCGACCACGTCGAGTTCACGGTGGAAGCGCAGGGCGAGGGCGCGGCGGTCATCTCGCACATCGTGCCGCGGCGCAACTACATCATCCGCCGCTCGGTGCACAAAACCGGGCATTCGCACATCGTAGCGGCCAATCTGGACCAGGCGCTGCTGGTGGTCACGCTGGTGTCGCCGGCGACTTCATTCGGGTTTATCGACCGGTTTTTGGTCACGGCCGAGGCCTACCACATTCCCGTCACGCTGCTCTTCAACAAAACCGATTTGTATGACGCCGACGGCTTCGCGTACCAAGCCCAAATCGCGGGCATGTACGCCAGCCTGGGCTACCCCAGCCGCACCTGCGCCGCCACCACCGGCGAGGGCGTGGCCGAAATCGACCAATTGCTCGACGGCAAGGTGAGCCTGCTGGCCGGCCATTCGGGCGTGGGCAAAAGCACGCTCATCAACGCCCTGGTGCCCGACCTCGACCTAAAAACCGCCGAAATCAGCCAGTTTTCCGACAAAGGCGTGCACACCACCACCTTCGCCGAAATGCTCGACGTGCGCCCCGGCACCTTCATCATCGACACGCCCGGCATCAAAGAGCTGGGCCTCGTCGACATGCCGCCCGCCGAGCTGGCCGGCTACTTCCCCGAAATGCGTGCCCTGCTCAACCAGTGCCGCTACCACAACTGCCAGCACACCCACGAGCCCGGCTGCGTCGTGCGCGAAGCCGTGGACCAGGGCCGCATCGCCCTGCCCCGCTACGACAGCTATTTGAGTATGCTGGCCGGCGAGGACAACAGGCATTAACGCTTGCGCTTAATGAAGAATGAAGAATTGTGTCATTGCGAGGACGAAGGACGAAGCAATCCGTCCTGTAAAAGCGACCAGTCCTGAAGTGTGATAAGCCCCGACCCTGCCCAGAAAGAAGGCTTTTTGGGGTCCAAGAAAAGAGCGTGTCACATTATTGGTTGGGCGCTTTTACAGGACGGATTGCCACGGCCTGCGGCCTCGCAATGACAATTCCTCATTCTTAATTAAGCGCAGCGCCTTACTTGCCCGTGGGCAACACCACGCCGTCAATTACGTGGGTCACGCCATTGCTGGAAATAACGTCGGCGATTTGCACGGTAGCGGGCGCATCTGTGCCGTTGCCAATCAGCACTTTGCCATCTTTCACCGAGATGTGCAGCTTCTCGCCGTTCACGGTGGTGAGCTCCTGGCCGTCCTTCAAATCGGCGGCCAGGAGGCGGCCGGGAATGACGTGGTAGGTGAGCACGCCGGCCAGCTTGGCTTTGCTGGCGGGGTCCATCAGGCCGGCCACGGCGCCTTTGGGCAGCTTGTCGAAAGCCGCGTTGGTGGGCGCGAATACGGTGAAGGGACCGGCACCGCTCAGGGTTTCCACCAGGCCGGCGGCTTTCACGGCCGCCACCAACGTGCTGACGCTTTTGGCGCCCATCGCGTTTTGCACGATGTTTTTGTCGGCCGTCATGGCCACACCGTCCACCATCACGCCCTGGGGCTTGGCCATCCGGGCCGAGTCGCCGGCCATCGCGGCCACCGAATCGGCGGGGTTGACGGTGCTGGCCGCGGTTTCGGTAGCGGCGGGTTTGTCGTTGCCGCAGCTGGCCAGCAGCAGCGAAGTGGCCAAAGCAGCCAGTAGCGGAGCAAAATGTTTTTTCATGAAAAGGTGTTTGTGAAAAAAAGATAAGGCGAACCGGCCAACGCGGCCGCTGAGCTTACGAAGAAACAAAGCCGGCCAGATGTTCGCCTACGCCGGCCATTTTCTTACCTTCGCCCCTCGGAAGCCTGCCCGCCTTCCGCGATACTAGTTTAATCCGTTAAAATTTGCGAATCAATGAAAACTGCTGAAATCCACACCAAAAAAGGTGTTATGAAGGTCGAGTTTTACGAGCAGGACGCTCCAAACACGGTCAAGAACTTCACCGACCTGGCCAAAAAAGGCTTCTACGACGGCACCAAATTCCACCGCGTCATTCCCAACTTCGTCATCCAGGGCGGCGACCCCAACACCAAGCCGGGCGCCAAAGGACAGCCCGGCACCGGCGGCCCCGGCTACAAAATCGACTGCGAAACCAGCGGCGGCCACCAGTACCACGAGCGCGGCGTGCTGAGCATGGCCCACGCCGGCAAAAACACCGGCGGCTCGCAGTTTTTCGTCGTGCACTCGCGCGACAACACCGCCCACCTCGACCGCGTGCACACCGTATTTGGCAAAGTGGTAGAAGGCGTTGACGTCATCGACCAAATCCAGGCCAACGACGAAATCGAGAAGATTGTGGTGCACGAAGAAGCGTAGGCTTTCGTCTGAACAATAAAAAGCACGTCATGCTGAGCGAAGTCAAAGCATCTCTACCGGGCAACTAATTAGGTTTAGTATCGCGGTAGAGATGCTTCGACTTCGCTCAGCATGACGTGCTTTATTAACGCTTCTCCTATTTTTTCTCCGTCGGGTTTTCAATTTCCCGCACCAATTCCCCGTACCAGCCTTCGCCGTATTTGCGAATAAGCGGCTCTTTCAGAAATTGGTACACTTTCACGCCCAGCGTGCCGCCAAACTCGCAGGCCGGGTTGCAGATGCCCCACCGGTCGTAGTTCAGCGCATCAAATCCGTCGTATTTCGTGATGCGAATCGGGTACAGGTGGCAGCTGATGGGCTTTTTGAAGGTCGTAGCCCCGGCCAAGTACGCCTGCTCGATGCCGCATTTCAGGATGCCGCGCTCGTCGTAGAGCGCGTAGGCGCACTCCTTATCGTCAATCGTTGTTGTGCTGAAATCACCTTCCCAGTCCTTAATATAGAGGCCCTGGGCCTCGATGGCGGCGCGCCCGGCATCGGTGAGAAACGGCTTGATGTTGGCGTATTCCTGCTCCAGAATCTTAAGCTCGGGCTCTTCGAGGGGCGCGCCGAGGTCGCCCTCGACGCAGCAGGCGCCTTTGCAGGCTTCGAGGTTGCAGACAAAAAAGTTGTCGGCGATGTCGTCGGAGATGACCGTTTCCTGGATAATAATCATTGTACAAAGGTAACCCCGACGGCGGGGGCATAAATTCCTTTCGCCCCCCGCCCGGCGGGCCGTACCTTTGCCAACCCACTCAAAAGGCGGCTTATTTGCTCATGGCACTAGATTACCTGTCCCTCCTGAACCCCTCGCAAGCCGGCGCGGTGATGCAAACCGATGGGCCCTGCATGATTATCGCGGGCGCCGGCTCGGGCAAAACCCGGGTGCTCACCTACCGCATCGCCCACCTGCTCGAAAAAGGCGTCGACCCGTTCAACATCCTCGCCCTCACCTTCACCAACAAGGCCGCCAAGGAGATGCGCGCGCGGGTGGAAAAGGTGGTCGGCCCCAACGCCCGCAACCTCTGGATGGGCACTTTTCACTCGGTGTTCGCCAAAATTCTGCGCTCGGAGGCCGACAAGATTGGCTACCCGCGCAGCTTCACCATCTACGACTCGCAGGACAGCAAAACCCTGATGGGCCAGATTGTGAAGGAGTTGGAGCTCGACGACAAGCTCTACAAGTCCAGTTTGGTGCTGGGGCGCATCTCGGCGGCCAAAAACAAGCTGATTTCGGTAAGCCAATACCTTTCCGACGCGGCCATTAAGGCCGATGACGAGGCGGCGCTCCGGCCCAAAATAGGCGTTCTTTACCAGCAGTACCAGCAGCGCTGCTTCAAGGCCGGCGCCATGGACTTTGACGACCTGCTTTTCAACACCAACGTGCTGTTCAAAGAGCACACCGATGTTCTGAATAAGTATCAGAATATGTTCCGGTTTGTGATGGTGGACGAGTACCAGGACACCAATTACTCGCAGTATTTAATTACCCGCAAGCTGGCGGCCAAAGAGCGCAATATCTGCGTGGTGGGCGATGATGCGCAGAGCATTTACGCGTTCCGCGGCGCCGATATTACCAACATTCTCAATTTCGAGAAAGACTACCCGGAATTGCAGGTATTTAAATTGGAGCAGAATTACCGCTCTACCAAAAATATCGTCTGGGCCGCAAATTCGGTCATTAAAAACAACCAGGCGCAATTGCGCAAGGACGTTTTTTCGGAGAACGAGGACGGCACGCTGATTGAAGTCCTGAAAGCCGCTTCCGATAACGAGGAGGGCAAATTGGTGGCCAATTCCATCTACGAGGACAAGATGAATGGGCATCTTTCCTACGATAATTTCGCTATTCTTTACCGCACCAACGCGCAAAGCCGCGCGATGGAAGAATCGTTGCGGAAATTAAATATAAAATATAAAATCGTTGGCGGCCTGTCGTTTTATCAGCGCAAGGAAATCAAGGATTTGGTGGCTTATTTGCGTTTGACGGTTAACCAAAACGATGAGCAGGCGATACGTCGGGTGATTAATTACCCAAAGCGGGGAATTGGCGACACGACGATTAGCAAATTAATTACGACGGCCGATGAGCACAATCATTCGCTGTGGGAAGTGGTGGCCAATGCCGACCAGTTTATGCCGGCGCGGGTATCGAATCCGGTGGTGGGTTTCGCTGAAAAAATTAAGAGCTACATCGTCGTGGCAGCGAAGGAAGATGCGTTTGAAGCGGCCAAGTTTATCGCCAAAAACTCGGGCATGCTGGAGGAGCTGTATGCCGACAAGAGCATCGAAGGCCTCTCGCGCTACGAAAACATGCAGGAGCTGCTCAACGGCATCAAGGAATACGTCGACGACCCCGAGCGCGAAGACAAAAGCCTCGGCGCGTTCCTGCAAGACATTGCCTTGGTCACGGATTCTGACCTGAAAGACGCCGCGCAGGACGGCGAGGCCGTGACGCTAATGACGATTCACTCGGCCAAAGGCCTGGAATTCCGCAACGTGTACATCGTGGGCATGGAGGAAAACCTGTTTCCGAGCCAGATGATGATTACCTCGCGGGCCGATTTGGAGGAGGAGCGCCGGCTGTTCTACGTGGCCATCACGCGGGCCGAAAAGAAGCTCACGCTGAGTTACGCTACTTCGCGCTACCAGTGGGGCAACCTGCGCAGCTGCGAAAAAAGCCGCTTTCTGGATGAAATCGACCCGCAATACGTTGACTTTAAGTTCGCCGCCGGGCCGGGGCCGGGCGCGGGCGAGTCGCCGTTTCAGCACGTATTTGAGCGGCGCTCGAACCTGATTCCCACGGCGCCGCGCAAGGTGGCCGCTACCAAATACGTGGCGCCGGCCGATTTCGCGCCTTCCGATACGTCGAAACTGCAAACCGGGCAGCGCGTGGAGCACGCCAAGTTCGGCTTCGGGGTGGTGAACCAGCTTGAGACGCAGCAAGGCACCACCAAGGCCACCATTCTGTTTGAGGAGGTGGGCGAGAAAGTGCTGCTGCTGAGCTTTGCCAAGCTGCGGGTGCACTAGGTTCGACGGTCACGGAGTAGCGACGCATATTTGCGTCTCGTCGTTAGCGCCGCTGCCCTGCGGTTGCTGCGGTTGCTTACCCTGCGCGGAAAGGGCCTATTTCCAGTCGTTCATCGACCAGACGCAAAATATTGCGTCGCTACCATGTTCTGAATTCTGACATTACGCGAATTGACCGGCGCCTCGCGCCCTATCTTTGGCTTGAGCCTCGCCCCTGGCGAACTCCTTTTATTTTATTATGACTGACCTCACCACCCTGCCCTTTCACCTGCAACTGCTGGTGCGCGAATACGGGCACAGCACTTACCAGCTCATTCGGGGCCTGGCCAAGATTGACGACGTGGCCGAGCGCACCAAGCGCGCCGGGCAGATTGTGCAGCTCATGCTGCGCCTGCAACCCTCGTTGCGCGAGCTGCCCGAAGTGCAAACCCGCCTCTGGAACCACCTGCACGCCCTGGCCGGCGAAGACGTGGCACTCGATGCGCCCGTGCCGCTCCGCAGCCTCACGGTGCGGACCCAAAAACCCGCCCGTGTCCCCTACCCCCGCCAGGCCCCCAAGCTGCGGGCTTACGGCGCGGCCATCGAAGCCCTCATCGCCAAAGCGCTGACGCTGGAAGACCCGGCCGAACGCGAGCAGGCCACCGTGCAAATTGGCCGGACGATGAAGTTCTTGTACCGCCAGCACAACAAGGAAAACGCGAAGGATGTGACCATCCTGCGGCATTTGGGCGAGCTATCGGGCGGCCAGCTCCGGCTCGACCCGGCTTTGGTCGACAGCGAAAACCTGTTTGAGATGGCGCCGGGCCGCGCTCCGGCGTTCATCGTGCCCCAGCCGGTAGCCCGCGAGGGCCGCGACCGGCGCGAAGGCGGCCGCGACAACCGCGAAGGCCGCGAAAACCGGGGCAATGGCAATGGCTTTGGCAACAAAAACGGCAAAAAACGCAAAAAAGGACGCCAGGAACCGCAGCAGCCTCCTCAATAGGTTTTGAGTTGCCGGTTGTTCGTTGTCAGTCGTTTGGCAAATTGTGGACTGACAACGGACAACTGGCAACTGACAACGAGCAACTGATAACGAACAATCAACAACGAATAATTAACAACGAATGGCTGCATTTGAAGTACGCGGCGGCAAAGCACTGCGCGGCGAAATCACGCCTCAGGGCGCCAAAAACGAAGCCCTCCAGATTCTCTGCGCCGTATTGCTGACCCCGGAACCGGTCACCATCAGCAATATTCCCGACATCCGCGACGTCAATAAGCTGATTGAGCTGTTGCGCGATTTGGGCGTAAAAGTGGGCAAGCTGGCCACCGACACCTATGTATTTCAGGCCGAGGATGTGAACCTCGACTATATGGATACGCCCGAGTTTGTGGCCCAGGCCGGCGCGCTGCGCGGTTCGGTCATGATTTTGGGCCCGATGCTGGGCCGCTACGGCCGCTGCCAGCTGCCCAAGCCCGGCGGCGACAAAATCGGGCGCCGCCCGATGGACACGCACTTTTTGGGCCTCGAAAAGCTGGGCGGCAAGCTCACGCTGGAAGGCACCGACTTCTACCGCATCAAGGCCGATGGCAAGCTGCGCGGCACCCACATGCTGCTCGATGAAGCCTCGGTAACGGGCACGGCCAACATCCTGATGGCCGCCGTGCTGGCCGAAGGCACCACCACCATCTACAACGCGGCCTGCGAGCCCTACCTCCAGCAGCTGTGCCGGATGCTTGTGCGCATGGGCGCTAATATCCAGGGCATTGGCTCGAACCTGCTCACTATCGAAGGCGTGGACAGCCTCGGCGGCACCGAGCACCGCATGCTGCCCGACATGATTGAAATCGGCTCGTTCATCGGCCTGGCGGCCATGACCGGCTCCGAAATCACCATCAAGGATTGCCAGATTCCGCAGCTCGGGCTCATCCCCGACACCTTCCGCAAGCTGGGCATTCAGCTGGAATTTCGGGGCGACGACATCTACATTCCGGCGCAGCCGCACTACGAAATCAGCACCTACCTCGACGGCTCCATCCTCACCGTTTCGGACCATACCTGGCCGGGCTTCACGCCCGATTTGCTAAGCATTGTGCTGGTTGTGGCCTGCCAGGCCAAGGGCACGGTGCTCATTCACCAGAAAATGTTCGAGTCGCGGCTGTTCTTCGTCGACAAGCTCATCGACATGGGCGCCCAGGTCATCCTCTGCGACCCGCACCGGGCCACCGTCATCGGCCTCGACCAGCGCACCCGCCTGCGCGGCATCACGATGACTTCGCCCGACATCCGGGCCGGCGTGGCGCTGCTCATCGCCGCCCTTTCGGCCGAAGGCAAAAGCACGATTGAAAACGTGGAGCAGATTGACCGCGGCTACCAGAACATCGACCAGCGCCTGACGGCTTTGGGCGCGGACATCCGCCGGATATAGCGGGCCGCTTACCCCTCCGGAAAGGCCGGTATTTGGGCCCCGCTCCGCTGGCAAGTCCACCACCGGACGCTTAACTTAACAGAACCAAAAAAGGCCTTCTGCACGCGCAGAAGGCCTTTTTTATTGAGTATCACAACAGATTCGGATTCTAGTCAATTACCAAATCCACCACGGAATTGACCAGCGAAAGCGCGATGCTAAAGAGCAGGGTGTTGAGAAAACCGTGCACGTCGAAGCTGGTCATCAGGTAATCGGCCAGCTTCACGATGATGACGTTGATGACCAGCAGAAACAGGCCCAGCGTGAGCACCGTGAGGGGAAAGCCCAGAATTTTCAGAATGGGCTTGACCACGGCATTGAGAATGCCCAGCACGATGACCAGAACGGCCGCGCTCCCGACGCCGTTGAGCGCCACGCCCGGCAGCACCATGCTGAGGCCGTACACCAGCACGGCCGTGAGAATAAATTTGAGAATAAAACCAAGCATCGCAACAGGGTTAAAGTGAAAGAAACTATTCGGCAACGGCTACCCCTTTGGCAACCAACCGGCCCTGAGATACGGCCATCCAGTTACAAAGTTGGTAGAGCAGCCGGGCGCCCACGATGCCGTTCCAGTCGGTGTCGCCGGGGGCGACTTCGTTCAAATCGCAGCCGATGATGGTGATGCCGGCCCGCACGATGGAGCGCAGCAGGTACGTGG
>CAXTCS010000026.1:0-27386 GCA_964242365.1 uncultured Hymenobacter sp.
GCCAGGGTAGCGGCGCCGGGCCACAGCTCGGGCCAGGCCGCGCCGAAGTAGAGGTAGGCCACGATGCCGGCAATCAGCGCCGGGGTGTAGCGCACGAACGGAAAGCTGGCCCAGGTTATCATTGGTAGAATAAAAGGAAGGGAATTGGGCGGGCAATGTAGGCGATTATCGGGCAACCGCCGCCCGTTTCCTGTCCGGTCTTTCTGTTAGGGCAGTATCTTGGCACCCGAAATCGGCCCCTTCCCCATGCTCTCTTTCCTGCGCCGCCTCAAGCTCAGCTACGCCGCCTACAACGTATTTCAACACCGCAAGCTGGTGCACAACCTGCCGCTGTACGAGCGGCTGGGCCTGAAAAAGCAGTACTTCTCCCCCATCAGCAGCCGCGACTTTGCCCACTTGCCGGCCGGGGCCGGCCTGCCGCCGGTGCCGCCGCTGGCCGAGCGCCTCGCCGCCGAGCCGGTATTTCGGGCCCTGCCAGCGGCCAGCCAGGACAGCCTGCTGGCATTCGAAGCAAACGGCTTTGCTATCCTGCCCGGTTTTTTCAGTGCCGAAGCCGTCGACGGCATCAACCAGGAGCTGGCCGACCTCGTCGTCGCCAAGCAAATCAGCCAGCGCTACCGCAACAAGTTCATGTTTGCCTTCCGGCAGTCGGCCCGCATCCGCGCGGCGGGCGAAGGCGCGCTGCGGAAGCTCGTGGCCGCGCTGCTCGGCCACGAAACCACGCTGTTTCAAAGCATCAACTTCCTGACGGGCAGCGAGCAGCGCACGCACTCCGACAGCATCCACATGAGCACCTTCCCGCTCGGCGGCATGGCGGCGGCCTGGGTAGCGCTCGAAGCCATTACGCCCGGCAACGGCCCGCTGCACTACTACCCCGGCAGCCACCGGCTGCCCTATTACCTCAACGCCGACTACCAGAACGAAGGCAGCGCCTGGCTCACCGGCGACAAAGAATACACCGAGTACGAGGCCACCATCGCCCGAAAAATCGCCGAGGCCGGCCTTCCAAAGCAGGTATTTCTGGCCCAAAAAGGCGACGTGTTCATCTGGCACGCCAACCTGATGCACGGCGGCGAGCCCCACCACGACAAGGCCCAGACCCGCAAAAGCATGGTGTTCCACTACTTCAGCCAGGCCCACGTCTGCTACCACGAAATCACCCAGCGCCCGGCGCTGCTGGGGTAGCGCGCTACTGCCCCAGCACCATTTTGTAGTGCTGAATATTGGCCTCTTCGAACATCGCCCCTTCTTTTTTGAACCCGTGCCGCTCGTAGAACGGGACGGCCCGCAACTGGGCGTTCAAATACACCGCGGCATCGGGCCGCTCGGCTTGCACATCGGCCAGCACGGCGTGCAGCAGCGTGGCCCCGATTTCCTGGTTGCGAAAATCAGGCAGCACCGCGAAGCGTTCCAGCTTCACGCCGTTTTCGGTTTCGCGCCAGCGGGCGGCCCCGGCGGGCGTGCCGTCGGGGGCCCGGGCCAGGTAGTGGCGGGCGTCGCGGCGGTCGTGCTCGTCGTTTTCGAGCGCGGCGGGCACGCCCTGTTCGGCCACGAACACCGTTTCGCGGATGGTGAAAGCGGCGTCGAGGTCGCGCAGGTCGGCGACGCGGTAGGCAGTAGCGGGCATAAGGTCAGGAAGGTGTGGGGCCGTTGAAACGAAGCGGTGCCGTGGCTGGGCAGCCACGGCACCGCTAAATTCCGAAACAATGGCTAACCGGGCGCGCGGCTCACAGGCCTTGCTCGTGGTTCACGGGCAACTCGGGTTCGGGCAGCTCCAGTTGCTGCTCGCGCAAGCGGCGCTCGTGGCGCTCGTCGCGGCGCGGGCCATTTTGGCCGTTTTGCTGGCCTTGGCGCATCATTTCTTCGGTGTCGAACTTGTCATAGGCTTCCACGATTTCCTTCACCAAGCGGTGGCGCACCACGTCTTCGGAAGTCATTTCGACGTAGCCGATGCCCTGCACGTTTTTCAGGATGTCCATCGCCTGCATCAGGCCCGATTTCTGGCGGGTAGGCAGGTCAATCTGGCTGCGGTCGCCGTTCACCATCACCTTGGCGGTGGGCCCCATGCGGGTCAGAAACATCTTAATCTGGCTCGGCGTGGTGTTCTGGGCTTCGTCGAGCAGCACGAAGGCGTTGTTCAGCGTCCGGCCGCGCATGTAGGCCAGCGGGGCGATTTCGATGATTTTGTTTTCCTGGTAAAACTTCAGCTTTTCGGCCGGAATCATGTCTTCCAGGGCGTCGTAAATTGGGCGCAGGTAGGGGTCCACTTTATCCTTCATGTCGCCGGGCAGGAAGCCCAGGCTTTCGCCGGCCTCCACCACGGGGCGCGAGATGATGATTTTCTTCACCTCCTTGTTTTTGAGCGCGCGCACGGCCAGGGCCACCGAAATGTAGGTTTTTCCGGTGCCGGCCGGGCCCAGCGTGAAGGTCAGGTCGTGGGCCATCACGGTGTCCACGAGCTTCTGCTGGTTGGGCGTTTTGGCCTTGATAACGCCGCCTTTGGCCCCAAACAGGATGACGTCGGGCGAGGCGGCCAGCACCCGGCCCTCGGCTTCCTCGGAGGTGGCGGAGAGGTATTGGTTAACGGTTTTGTCGGTAATCTGGCCGTATTGGTGGTAGTGCTCGATGAGCGAAGACAACAAATCGTTGATGCGTGAGATGACCGCCGGCTGGCCCTGAACCTTGATTTCGTTGCCCCGGCTAATGATTTTAGAACCCGGAAAGGCCGCGGCTAACTGACGGATATTCTGGTTGTCGGGGCCGAGAAAATCGACCAGAGACATGTTTTCGAGGGTGATGATTTTTTCGACCAAGTGGAGAGTGTGGGGGAATGAAGGCGAGGGAACAGTCAAAAAAGAAACGGGCCTTTCCGCTTAAACCGGCTACTTTTGCCCCGGTTCGAGCGAACGAACAATACTACGAAAAACTACCGAACCCCGGCATGGGATTGATAACGCTGCTGACCGATTTTGGCTACCGCGACCATTACGTGGCGGCCCTAAAAGCACGGCTGTTGCAGCTGGCCCCGGCCACGCCCGTGGTCGACATCAGCCACGGCGTCGAACCCTTCAACATCGCCCACGCGGTTCACGTTCTCCAATCGGTGTTCCGCGATTTTCCGCCGGGCACGGTGCACGTCATCGGCGTCGACGACCACGGCGTGGGGCCCGAGCCCGGCTGGCAGGTGGCCCGGTTCAAAGGCCACTATTTCGTGGCCGGCGACAACGGCATCCTGGCCCTGCTCTGCGGCGGCGCCCCCGAAGAGCTCGTGGCCCTGCCCGCCGCCGTCACCGCCTCGCCCACGCGCGACGTGCTGCTGCCCGCCGCCGTGGCCCTCGCCCAGGGCGAGCCAATGGCCAGCCTCGGCCCCGTCGTGACGGAATTTCACCAGCTCAACAACCGCCAGCTGCGCATTCAGGACCACCGCGTTACCGGCCACGTGGCCCACGTCGACCACTACGGCAACTTGATTACCAACATCTCCCGCACCGCCGTCGAGGCCGTGGGCCACGGCCGGGCCCTGGCCGTGCACTTCGGGCGCGACGTGGTGCGCGAGGTGCACCCCCACTTTTCGGCGGTGCCGGCCGGCGAGGCGGTGGCCGTCTTCAACAGCCAGGATTGCCTGTGCCTGGGCATTTGCCAAGGCAACGCGTCGGAGCTGCTGGGCCTGCATTTCGACTCGCAGGTAGACGTACGCTTTGCGGCCGAGTAGGTGATTTACTGTCATTGCGAGGAGGCACGACGAAGCAATCCGTCTTGTTTTCAGCGACTCACCTCCTAATGTGATAAGCCTTCTCAACCAAACAAAAAGCCCCGTCTCTGCGCAGAGACGGGGCTTATCACATTATTTGGTTGGTCGCTTTTACAGGACGGATTGCTTCGTCGTACCTCCTCGCAATGACAAGATTTATTTCAACGCGCCTTTCAGGTCATCAGTAGCCACACTTTGGGCGTCTTTGGCCTGGGGCACCACGGCGGCCATGCCAAAAAATTCGTGGGTGGTGCCGTCGTAAAGCTTGTAGTTGACTTTTACGCCGGCGGCGGAAAGCTTGTCGGCTAGGGTTTTGCCCTCGCTCATCAGCGGGTCGTATTCGGCGGCGATGATGGTGGTGGGCGGCAGGCCTTTCAGGTTGGCCGCCACCAGGTTGATGCGCGGGTCTTTGCCGTCGGCGGGGGTGCGCAGGTAATTTTTGAAGAACCAGCCCATGCCCGCCTTATTCAGGGGAGCCGTTTCGGTGTTCTTCTGGTACGAAGGCGTGTTTTGGTCGTAGCCGGCGATGGGGTACACCAGCAGCTGGTACTTGGGCAGGGCCACTTTGCGGTCGCGGGCCATCAGGCCCACGGCGCAGGCCAGGCCGCCACCGGCACTTTCGCCGGCCACGGCCACTTTATTGGGGTCGCCCTTCATGCTGGCGGCGTTTTTCAGCACGTACTGGTAGGCGGCAAACGCGTCGTCGTGGGCCGCCGGAAATTTATGTTCGGGGCCCTTGCGGTACTCCACGGCCACCACCACGGCGCCCACTTTCTCGCACAAGGCCTGCGCCGAGGCTGCGTACGTGTCGATAGTCGCAATCACCCAGCCGCCGCCGTGGTAATACACGATGACGGGATACGGCGCCGTGCCGCCCCTAGGCGTGTAAATGCGGGCTTTCACGCCGGCCATCAGCGTCTTGCTTGCCGTGTCGCAGTTCAAGGGCGGCGCCGGAATGTTGCTGGCCCGCATCTGCTTCATGGCGGCATCGGCGGCACTGGGCTGCTTGCGCGCCTGCGCGGCGGTGAGCTGCAGCAAAGGCTTGTTGTTGAAGCTCATGAGCTGCTCAATCACGGCCTGCATCTCGGGCTTGATGTTGGGGCCCCAGGCCGGCTTGGGGCCGGTGGGCTTCACGTTGCCGGCGGTTCCGCCGCCGGTGCTGTCGGCCTTCGCCGTGGTGGCCGCGCTGTCGGGGGCCGCGTTGGTTTCGCCGGGTACCACGGTGGCCGTTTTATCGGTTTCGGTGGCGGTGGGCTTGCTGTTGCAGCTGCTCAAAAAGAGGCTGCCGGCCAAAGCCGGAGCCGCGAGCCACGCCAACGCAGCCGGACGGAAAACGGAAAGCTTCATTCAGAAAAAATGAAAGGGTGAAAGATGTGCAAATTATCCGGCAGACATTTACGCCAGAACAAGCTAATAGTTGGAAATACTGCAATTTTTTACCCAAACAAGCCTATTCATCCAAATTAAATTGCTTCATCGGTATGCTCATCCGCGTTGTACGCATGACCTTCATCCCGGCGGAAACGCCCGCATTTCTGGCGCTTTTTTACCGCACCAGGCACCGCATCCGGCAGCAGCCCGGCTGCCACCGCCTGGAGCTGTGGCAGGACGCCGACAACCCCGCCATTTATTGCACCTACAGCCACTGGGACGATGAAACGGCCCTCGATGCCTACCGGAAATCGGCTCTTTTTGGCGAGGTGTGGCCGGCCACGAAGCGACTGTTTGCCGCGCCGGCGGTAGCTTTCTCATCGCAGATTGCCGCTGATTAACCGTGATTTCGCTGATTGTTACATGGCAAAAAAGCGCGCCAAATACGCGCAGGGACCTGAACGCGGTGTTTATAATGAGTATAAAATCGGCGCCGGGCTTCAAACAAGCACCCAGCTTTCGCCGTTTTCTTTCTCTCTATTTCTTACGACCCGAAATCGCCTGTTTTTGCACCGCCCCCGCCGGCGCGAAAAAATCAGCGAAATCGCGGTTAATCAGCATAAATCAGTGATTGACTATTTTGCCTTCTACGGCTTGCCCGAAACCTTTCGGCCCGACGAAGCCGCGCTCAAGCGCCTCTACTACGCCAAAAGCCGCGAAACCCACCCCGATTTCCATGCCACGTCTTCGCCCGAAAACCAGGCCGAGATGCTGCACCAGGCCACGCTCAACACCGACGCCTACCGCACCCTCTCCGACCCCGACCAGCGTATGGCCTACTTGCTGCGCCACCACGGCCTGCTCGAAGAGGGCAAGCAGGAACAGCTCCCGCCCGATTTTCTGATGGACGTGATGGACCTGAACGAGCAGCTCATGGACCTGGAAACCGCGCCCGATGCCGCCATCCAGGCCCAGGTTACGGCCGAAGTAACTGCCCTCGCCGCTACGCTCGACGCCGGCATTCAGCCCGTACTCGCTGGCTATGAGCAGCTCCCGGCCGACCACCGCCCCGCCGCGCTCCAGCAAATCCGCACCTACTACCTAAAAAAGCGGTATCTGTTGCGCATCCAGCAGCAAGTGGCTACCTTTGCAGCCCGCTCCTGATACCGGCAGAGCGGAAGTGTTCTGACAAAGCTCATCCTGCCCGGATGGCGGAACCGGTAGACGCGTTGGTCTCAAACACCAATACCGCAAGGTGTGCCGGTTCGACTCCGGCTCCGGGTACATCGATTGTTGAAAAACCCCCGAGAAGTGCTTTCTGCATGGCAGAAGCACTTCTCGGGGGTTTTTGCGTTTTGTCTGCCACGCATCCTCAACCGTTTGGCTGCGGGAAATTTACTGCTGTTCGCGGCGCTGCTGCTTGCCGGCGCTGGCAACCAAATCGCGTGGTATTTAAGTCAATTTATGGCTGTGCTTACCTAAGTCGTACATAATCAGCTTCCTGCCGGTTGGGCAACCGGCAGGCTTCGCGGGCAGTACAGCAAAAGGCACGGATAAAAACAGCCCATGAGCCAGACCACAAGTGTTGACATCTGGGGCGGAGTGGAATGCACCTGTCGGCGCGTGGGCAACACGTATTCGGACCAGCTTACGCGCAGCGGCCACCGCGACCGCCCCGACGACCTCGACCGTTTTGCGGCCCTCGGCCTGCGCACCCTGCGCTACCCTGTGCTCTGGGAGCATGTGGCACCCGATAGCCTCGACCGCCCCAACTGGCAGTGGCCCGACGAGCGGCTGGCCCGCCTACGGGCCTTGGAAATTGAGCCTATTTTGGGCCTGGTGCACCACGGCAGCGGGCCGCGCTACACTGCGCTGCACGAGCCGTCGTTTGCCCCCGGCCTGGGCCGCTACGCCCGAATGGTGGCCGAGCGCTACCCCTGGGCCCGCTACTACACGCCCGTCAACGAGCCGCTGACGACGGCCCGCTTCTGTGGGCTTTATGGCCTGTGGTACCCGCACGGGCGCGACGATGCCACGTTTGTGCGCATTTTAATCAACGAGCTGCACGGCACGCGACTGGCCATGCAGGCCATCCGGGCGGTGAACCCGGCAGCCCGGCTGGTGCAAACCGAAGACCTGGGCCAGGCCCATAGCTCGCCAGAGCTGGCCCGGCAGGCGGAATTTGAAAACCACCGGCGCTGGCTCACCTTCGACCTGCTGGGTGGGCGCGTGACGCCGACCCATGCGCTGTGGGGCTACCTGCGCGGTCATGGCATCGGCGAAGCCGAATTGCAGGCGTTCATCGACGAGCCGCTGCCGCCCGATGTGCTGGGCATCAACCACTACGTGACGAGCGAGCGGTACCTCGACGAGCAGCTGGGGCGCTACCCCGGCCAGCCGACCATCAGCGGGGCCCATCACCCGGCTTATGTCGACGTAGAAGCCCTGCGCGTGGCCGGAGTGGCCGTAACCGGCCTCGAAACGCTGCTGCACGACACCTGGGAGCGGTACGGCATTCCCCTGGCCATCACCGAGTCGCACCTGGGTTGCACCCGCGAGGAGCAGCTGCGCTGGCTGCACCAGACCTGGGAGGCCGCCGGCCGCCTGCAAGCCAGCGGCGTCGACCTGCGCGGCCTCACGGTGTGGTCGCTGCTGGGGGCGTTTGATTGGGACAACCTGCTGACCCAGGACGGGGCTTCCTACGAGCCCGGCGTGTTCGACGTGCGCGGCGGACAGCCCCGGCCCACGGCCCTGCACGCGATGGTGCAAAGCCTCATCCAGCACGGTCACTACACGCATCCCGTGCTGGCCGGCGCCGGCTGGTGGCAGCGCGACGTCCGCCATTACTGGCCGGTTGAGCCGGCCTGATATTGAACCAACCCCGCCCATTATGACGCATACTCAACCAATCCTCATCGCGGGCGCTACGGGCACGCTGGGCCAGGCCTTCCGGCGCGTGTGCCGTATTCGCGGCCTCCAGGCCGTGGCGCTGGACCGCGCCGCGCTCGATATTGCCGACGCCGGCTCCATTGCCCAGGCGCTGCACCGGCACCAACCCTGGGCAGTGGTGAACGCGGCCGGCTACGTGCGCGTCGACGCGGCCGAAAGCGACGAGGCCCGCTGCTACCGCGAAAACACCACCGGGCCCCGGCTGCTGGCGGCGGCCTGCGCCACGCACGGCACGCAGTTGCTCACCTTTTCCTCCGATTTGGTGTTTGATGGCCAACAAGCCGCGCCCTACCGCGAAAGCGACCTGGCCCGGCCGTTGGGCGTGTATGGCCGCAGCAAAATGCAAGCCGAGCAAGCCGTGCTGGCCCGGCTGCCCGCCGCGCTGGTGGTGCGCACCAGTGCCTTTTTCAGCGCCTGGGACGCGCACAATTTCGTGCACCACGCGCTGGCGGCGGCCCGCGCCGGCCGGCCCTTCGCGGCGGCCGACGACCTGTTCATCTCGCCCACCTACGTGCCCGACCTCGTCAATACCGCCCTCGACCTGCTGCTCGACGGCGCGCACGGCCGCTGGCACCTCGCCAACCAAGGCACCTACAGCTGGGCCGAGCTGGCTCGCCTGGCCGTGGGCCTGGCCGGGCTCGATGAGGCCGGCGTGGTGCCGCGCCCGGCCGCGGCTTTTGGCTGGGCGGCCCGTCGGCCGCGCTACAGCGTGCTGGGCAGCGAGCACGGCGCACTGCTGCCCAGCGTAGAGAGCGGCCTCCACCGCCACCTGACCGACGAGCGGCTGTTGCAATCGGCCAATCCGCCGGCTATTTTGGTGGGGTAAGGCACGGAGATTTACACCGAAAGCCCACGAGAACACGCAAGCTTCTTATTCAGCGCACAATTTTTAGGGGAATTAAAAAGGTAGAATCGAAAGTTAAAAATCCGCTGGTTAGATTTTTAACTTTCAATTCTACCTTTTTAATTCTGTTCACCAAAGCTGAAACGGCGCTAGCGTTGTTTTGGCGACTTGTTCTTCCGGCGGTTCAGCAACACGATTGCTGCCGTGGCGAGGGCCGTTCCAACCAGCACTTTCTTGGCCAGGCCGCCGCGGTTGTATTGCAAATCTGCTTTCCAGCCTTTCTCGGCGAAAATGTTGGGAACGTGGCCGTGCACCAGGTCGTCGAGCAGGCCTTCGACCACGTTCACGCGGTCGGCCAGCAGCAGCGGCAGCCAGTGGCCGTACTCGTTCTCGCTGTACCGAAAGGCAAAGCGCCGAATCATGCCGCTCAGCCCGGAAGGAGGCACGGAAGTGCCGAACACGGCCGTGACGTTGGGCCGCTCGTTGGAGTGCAGCACTTCGATGTTAACCGGCTGCTGGGGCAGGTTGGGCCGGATGTAGCCCGCGTGCTCGCCGTTGTTGCGGTGCTTATACGGATAAGTGGGGTCGTTTTTGGGGTCGGCATCTACGCCCCAGCCGAGGATGTGCGGAAAGTCTTGCGCGGTTTTTTCCATTTGAGGTAGCGGCGTTTAGAGGCGGGCGGGAGAAGGGATGAGCACCGTTTTGATGCAGTTGTCGAGCTTGGCCGAGAAAATGTGGTAGGCTTCGGCCACTTCCTCCAGGGGCACGCGGTGGGTGATGATTTCCTTGGGGTTGAGGCGGCCGGCCTGCACGTGCTCAATCAGGCGCGGCAGCAGGCGCTTCACCGAGGTTTGGTTGGCCCGGATGGTGATGCCCTTGTTTACCACGTTGCCGATGGGCACGAGGTTGTCGGTGGGGCCGTACACGCCGACGATGGACACGATGCCGCCCTTCTTCACGGCGTTGATGGCCCAGTGCAGGGCCGTGGCCGAGCCGGCCTGGAGCAAGAGCTTGCGGCCAGTGAGGGTTTGCATGGCGCTGCCCGCGGCGTCGCTGCCCACGGCGTCGATGCAGACATCGGCCCCCAGCCAGCCGGTGGTTTTCTTGATGAACAGCACCGGGTCTTCGAGCGACTCGAAGTTGTAGGCCTCGCACTGCGCGTAGTTGCGCACGAATTCGAGGCGGTACTCGACGTGGTCGATGACGATGACGCGGCCGGCCCCGAAAAGCCAGGCGCTTTTGGCGGCCATGATGCCCACCGGCCCGGCCCCGAAAACGACCACCGTGTCGCCGGGCTGGATGCCGCCCATTTCGGCGGCCTGGTAGCCCGTGGGCACCACGTCGGTGAGCAGCACGGCGTCGTCGGGGTCCATCTCGGCCGGAATCACCGTCGGGCCCACGTTGGCGTAGGGCACGCGCACGTACTCGGCCTGGCCGCCGTCGTAGCCGCCGCCGGTGTGCGAGTAGCCGAAAATGCCGCCCACGGCGGTGGCCTGCGGGTTCGACTCGTGGCAGTTGCCGTAGAGCTGCTGCCGGCAAAACACGCACTCGCCGCAGGCCACGTTGAAGGGCACCAGCACCTGGTCGCCCACTTTCACGTTGGTCACATCGGGCCCGATTTCCTCCACCACGCCCACAAACTCGTGGCCGAAGGTCATGCCCACGCGGGTGTCGGGCACCAGGCCGTGGTAGAGGTGCAAATCGGAGCCGCAGATGCACGAGCGCGTGACGCGGACAATGGCGTCCTGCGGGTGCAGGATTTCGGGGTGGGGCTTGTGGGCGACGCGGACCCGGTAAGGGCCGCGGTAGTTCATCGCGAGCATGTAACTGAAGAAATGAGTGGTGGGGAAATTGTGGGTTTATAACTGCTGTTCCGTAGTTGCCGGGGAAGCAGGCGCTTTCGTTTCTGGTTGCTGGTTGCTGGTTTTCTGCTGGTTATTAACCAGAAACGAGCAACCAGCAACCACTTGACTAGCCGTGGCGCTGCTTCCACTCGTCGGCCAGGCCCAGCTTCTTGGCAATGTCCTTGAACATTTCGGGGTCGAAGTCGTCCTCGCCGGGCGAGTTCAGCTGGGGCTCTTCTTCGAGCACGGGGTAGGGCACGCCCTTGATGGCGCCCTGCACCACCTCCAGCTCCGAGCCGTCTTCGGGGTGCTTGCCGTTCCAGATGAGGCCGGCTTCGGCGTAGGCGTTGGGCGAGAAGGTGTAGAGCTGGCGGTGCAGGCCGTGGCCCATGAACTTGACGGCCTCGGGAAATTTCGCGTTGGAGAGCGGGGGCACGGGCATAATCTTCTTCACGTCGACGCCGGTGATGACTTCCAGGGCCTTGGCGTAGGCGTAGACGTGCAGGCCGCCGCGCACCAGCAGGTAGCCAATCATGGTGCGGGCGCAGGGGTCGGTCACCATTTCGTAGGCCCGGATTTTGTTGGCCCGCGCCCCGCATTCGAGGAAGAAATTGTGCAGCAAATCCAGCCGCAGGTTGCCCGAGGCCGTCACGTACTGGCCGGTCCAGGGGTTGCCCATCGAGTCGTAGGGCAGGGCGGCCTGGCCGCTGGCCAGGAAGTGGTAGGAGTTGCGGGCGTCGACGGCCGAGGCCAGCGGGCCGGGCTTGGGGTCGGTGCCGCGCTTGGTGGCGCCGGTCAGCAGCAGGTTGATGGCGTAGCTCACCGCCTCGATGTGCGAGTACTCTTCGGCCGCGATGGCCGAGGTGAGGGCGTAGAACGGGCGGAGCCGGTCGCGCCCCCGGAAGTTGAACGACTGGAACGTGTAGTTCATCAGCGTGCTCATTTCGCCAAACTTGCCGCCCAGCAGTTCCTGAATGGCGGCCGCGTCGTTGGGCGAGGGGTTTTTGGGTTCTGGCAAGTCAATGGCCAGCTCGTCGAGGCGAAGTATCATAAGAAAATGAGGAAGAAAAGTGGGAGAAAGAAATGAAGACTATCGGGGCGGCCAACGGCCGGGCCAGGCTGCGAAAGGCCTGCTGGCCAGGGAGCTGGCGCGGCGCGGCGGTTTCCATACTGGTGGCTTGTTCAGGGCTTTCTTACGGAAGCCGCCCCGGCCCGACCGTCGCGCCGGCGAAGAAATCGAAGCGGCTCAACCGTACCAACTAGCTGACTCGCTGCTTATCACAGAAATGCCGAACGCGTTTTTTATTCGCTTCGCCCGCCATCGCCGGCCTCGGGCACACGGCGCCGGGCAGCAGTGCGGCCACGCCCCGAAGCGGGCGCCGGGCGAAGGCGCAGGCTGGGCCGCGGGCGGAAAGGCGGCAATTTCGCGGCCCGTACAAATTCTTCGCGGCCCGTACAAATGCGTAGACGGCGTCCGTAAAAAGTGGTATTTTGACCCGAAAAACCGGGGTTTCGCGCGATGGGGGCACCCTTGCGGGCCGGGCAGGCGTAAGGAGGGGACGTTCTTCCTTTCCACATTTCCCACTTTTTACCCTTCCCCTTCCTATGTTTTTCGACAAAATGGAAACCCTCGACGACCTGTTCGAGATGCAGCTCAAAGACCTGTACAGCGCCGAAACCCAGCTGGTGAAAGCGCTGCCGATGATGGCCGAGAAAGCCAAAGACGGCCGCCTGCGCGCGGGCTTCGAAAAGCACCTGCGCGAAACCGAAAACCAGGTCAAGCGCCTGGAGCGCATTGGCCAATCCCTGGACCTCGATTTGGGCGGCCACACCTGCAAAGCCATGGCCGGCCTCATTGCCGAAAGCCAGGAAACGATGTCGGAGCGGGCCACGCCCGAAGTGATGGACGCCGCGCTGATTGCCGCCGCCCAGCGCGTCGAGCACTACGAAATATCGGGCTACGGCACGGCGGCCTACTTTGCCGAGCGCCTGGGCCACGGCACGGCCGCCGAGCTGCTGCGCCAGACCCTGGAAGAAGAGCAGCTGACGGATACCAAGCTCAACGACCTGGCCAAGAACTACCTCGACGCCAAAGCCATGTAAACGCCGCACAGCGAGTTACCCTTCCCAAAAAGAGCCGATTTCCGGTCCAGGTATCTGGACCGGAAATCGGCTCTTTTTGGGAAGGGTAGTTAGTTGTCCGTTGTCAGCTATCAATAGCAGAATGACCTGACAACGGACAACTATCAACCCACAACTAACCCCCGTTGGCCTGCTCACAAATACAGGCGAAACGTGGTTCCCACCCCGACCTCGCTCTCGACCTCGACCCGGCCGCCGTTGTTTTGCACGATGCGGTTGACGAGGTACAGCCCCACGCCCGTGCCCTCGATGTGGTCGTGGAAGCGGCGGAAGAGGTGAAACAGCTCGTTGCGGTGCCGCTGCACGTCGAAACCCAGGCCGTTGTCTTCCACCAGCAGCACGGGCTGGCCGGCGTCGAGCCACAGCGAGAGGTGCACGCGGGCTGGCCGGGCGGGGTCGGCGTATTTGAGGGCGTTGCCGAGCAGGTTGAGCAGGATGGTGCGCAGGTTGGCGCGGGCGTAGGTGATGCTGGGCCGGGCCGAAAAATCGGCGGTGACGCGGGCGCGGGCGGCCAGCACCTGGGGTTGCAGGGTCTGGAGCACTTCCTGGGTGAGTTCGGCCAGGGCCACGGTTTCGGGGGGCAGGTCGGGCAGGCGCTGCACCTGGCCCACGGCCGCCAGGTCGTTGATGGTGGTGGCCAGCTGCCGCAGGGCGCTGTCGACCAGGGGCACCAGCACGGCCTGCTCGTCGGCATCAAGAAAGACGGTGGAAAGCCGCAGCTCGTGAAAGAGCCCCATCAGGTTGTTGACCGGCTGCTTGAGGTCGTGCGAAGCCGCGTACACGAAGTTGTCGAGGTCCTGGTTGGTGCGGGTAAGCTGCTGGTTGGCAGCGGCCAATTCGTCGTTGCGGGCGCCCACGGCCTGGTTGGCGGCGGTCAGCTCCGCGTTGGCCTGGGCCAGCAGCTGGCGGGCCGCCATTTGCTCGCTCACGTCCGTCGCCACCACGGCCACGCCGGTCGTGTGGCCGTGGTCGTCGCGCAGGGGCTGGTACACGAAGTTGACGTAGATGGTTTCGGGCCGGCCGTGGCGCCGGAGCTGCACGGGGCGCTCCTGCGCCACGTACGGCACGCCGGTGGCCAGCACACCTTCGAGCAGCAGGTCGAAGCCCTGGCCCCGCAGCTCGGGCATGGCGTGCAGCAGGGCCTGGTCGAGCAGCTCGGCCTGGGGGCGGCCCCATATCTGGCAGATTGCGGGGTTGGCCAGCTCGATGACCAGCTCCGGGCCGCGAAACACGGCCACGGCCGCGGGCGCCTGCTCGAACAGCTCGCGCAGCTGCTGCTGCTGGGCGGCGCGCTGCCGGCGGGCCAGCACCTGCTCGGTCACGTCATAGGCAAAGAAGGAAATGCCGACCGTCTGGCCGTTTTCCTGGTAAGCCTGGTAAGTAAAGTTGAAGTAAGTGGTTTGGGGCGGGCGGCCATCGGGCTGCTCAATGGCCAGCGGCAGCTCGTTGCCCACGTACATTTCGCCGGTCTGGTACACGGTGTCGAGCAGCGCCACAAAGCCCTGGGCCACCGCGTCGGGCTGCACCTCGGCCACGGTACGGCCCCGCATCTGGCGGCCCGGAAACAGGCGTTGGTAGGCTTGGTTGTGGTACGCAATCCGGTGGTCGGGGCCGCGCAGCAAGCCCACCATCGCCGGCGTTTGCTCGAATATCTGGTAAAAGGTTTCGCGCTCCTGCACCTGGCGCTGGGCGGCGGCCAGCACCTGCGCCTGGAGGGTGGCGGCCCGCTGGCTGGTGAGCACCTGTTCCGTTACCTCAAAGGCAAACACCAGAATGCCGTCAATTCGTCCGTGCTCGTCGTAGCGGGCCTGCTGAATGTAGTTGAAGTACCGGTCTTCCAGCGCCCCGTCTTCGGGCCGGGCAATGGGAACCAGCAGGCCGGGCTCTTCGTGGGTAAGCCCCGTTTGGTAGACTTCGCGGAACGTGCGGTACACGGCATGGTCGGCTATTTCCGGCAAGGCCTCCAGAATAGTCAGCCCCAGCAGCTGGCGGCCCGGAAATAGCGCCTGGTAGCCGGGGTTCACCAGCTCGAACATCAGCTCGGGCCCGTCGAGGATACAGATGGCGGCCGGGGCCTGCATAAAAAACCGTTCGAGGCGGGCGCGCTGGCGCTCGGCTTCGGCGCGGGCGGCCCGCGTTTGGGCGGTGCGTTCGGCCACGCGCGCCTCCAGTTCCTGGTTCAGCTCGCGCAGCAGCAGCTGGGCGCTGAACAGGTCGTCGTTGGTGGACCGGATTTCTTCGTTGGCCGCTTGCAGTTCCTCATTGGCGGCGGCCAGCTCCTCGTTGGCAAAGGCCGTCAGCCGCTCGCTGTGCCCCACTTGCAGCTGGGCCAGCACCTGCTCGGTCACTTCGTAAGCAAACGTGATAATGCCGTCGATGGCGCCCTGGCCGTCGCGCCGGGCCTGGTAAATGAAGTTGTAGTAGCGCTTCTGCAAGTCCCGCACGCCGGAGTTGTCGTGGTCGAGCTGCACGAGCATTTCGTTGGCGCGGAAGGTTTCGCCGGTGCGGTACACCTCGTCGAGCAGGCCAAAAATGGGCTGGCCCTTCAGCTCCGGCATGGCCTCCCGGATGGCCCGCCCCAGCAGCGGCCGATTGCCCACCAGCCGCTGATACGGCGGGTTCACGAGCTCGAACACGTGCGCCGGGCCGGCGAAGATGCAAATCATGGCCGGCGCCTGCATCAAGGTTTCGTACAGGGCGGCGCGTTGGGTTTCGGCCTCAGCCAGGGCGGCGCGCTCGCGGGCCTGGCTCGCGCGCAGGGCCTCTTCCACGGCGGTGCGCCCGTGGTGGGCGGTGTCGCTGAAACTCACCAGCAGCCCCTGCCCCACCCGGCGGGCCGAAAGCTGAAAGAAATTATCGAGCCCGTCGCCCTGGTAATTCAAATCCATCCGCGCCGGCTGGCCCGACTCGAACGCCTCGCGGTGGAACGCGAAAGACCCCGTTTCGTACGTGTGGGGGTACAATTGGAGAAAAGTGCCCGCCGGCTGCGCCGGCTGGCCCAACATGCGACGCGCCGCCGGATTGAGGTAGTCGATGCTGAAATCCACGATGTCGCCCCCGGCCGCCCGGATGGGCTGGTACAGCGCCACGCCGGTCAGCGAGGCCTCCAGCAAGCCCATCAGCAGTTCATTCTGAGGAAAAGCATCGCGGAGCTCAGCGGGCAACAACGCGTCGGCGGCAAAAAAGTCGGGCATAAGGCGAAAATACGCACGCCGCTTAGCTACGGCCCGCAGCCCCCGCCGGTTTGGGGGTATTTGGGGTCCAAAAAAGGGCGCGCCAGGTGCGTAGCGGCCATTCAACCCAAACGGCCCAATCGCTTGTCATGCTGAGCGTAGCGAAGCATCCCATCACGCCTACTCAATTTGTTCAGCGGCGAAAAAATGCTTCGCTTCCCTCAGCATGACAACCGATTGGGCCGCCTGTTTGGATAACCTGCCAGTCTCCAATCACCCGCTTACAGCTCGTCCTTGATAACGGACACGGCTTCCGCCAAAGCCGCGTCCTTGCGCAGGGGCTTGAGAAAGCGGGCGGTGCGCTTGGCGAGGGTTGAATCGGGGCTGGCCACGCGGGCATCGGCCGGCAGCTGGGCCACGTCGAGCACGGCCAACGCATTCATGGCGGCCGTTTGCTGCTTGTTGACGCTGCGGGCCTGCTGCTGCTCGGTGCGGTAGGCCGCCAGGTTCAGCGAAAGGCTGGTTTGCTTGCGGCGCTCGGTGGCACGCTGGGCGGCGTCGGTGATGAGGTGGAAACCGGGGCTGGCCGCGACCCGCGCGGCGCTGGCCGCCCGCAGCTTGTCGAGGGCCGGCAGCGAGTTGGTGGGCTGGTACGCGGCGGGCGTAATTTCATCCCACAGCAGCGGGTATTCCGATTCCTGCTCGCCTTTGGCGTACGAGGTCAGGGCGTCGGGCAGCGCGATGTCGGGCACCACGCCCTTAAACTGCGTCGAGCCGCCGTTCACCCGGTAAAACTTCTGCACCGTGAGCTTGAGCGAGCCCAACGGCTTGAGGGCGTTGGCCTCGGGCGTCACGGCATTGTCGAGGTCGAACACCTGCTGCACCGTGCCCTTGCCGTACGTGGTGCTGCCCATGATGATGGCGCGGTGGTAGTCCTGCATGGCCGCGGCCAAAATCTCCGAAGCCGAGGCGCTGTACTTGTTCACCAGCACCACCAGCGGGCCGGCGTACTGCACCTGCGGGTCGGTGTCGGCAATGGGCTGGGCGCGGCCCTGGCCGGTTTTCACCTGCACCATGGGGCCGGTGGGCACAAAAAGGCCGCCCATGTCCACGGCGTCGCGCAGCGAGCCGCCGCCGTTGTAGCGCAGGTCGAGCACCACGCCGGCCACGTTTTCCTTGGCCAGCTTGGCCAGCTCGGTCTTCACGTCGGCCGCGCTGCTGCGCCCGCCCTTGCCCCCAAAATCGGCATAAAAGCCGGGCAGGTGAATGTAGCCGTAGGTGCGGCCCTCGCGCTTGATGAGGGCCGACTGGGCGTACGTTTCCTCAATCACCACCACGTCGCGGATGATGGGAATGACCACCGTGGCGCCGTCGGGCTTGCGCACGGTCAGGCGCACCTCGGTGCCTTTGGGGCCGCGAATCAGCTTCACGGCTTTTTCGAAGCGCATGCCTTCCACGCTCACCGGCTCGGCCGCGCCCTGGGCCACGCGCAGGATAACGTCGCCCACCTTCAGCTCGCCCTGCCGAAACGAGGCCGAGCCGGCCACGATGTCGGCTACTTTGAGGTGGCCTTCGTCTTCGACCAGCTGCGCGCCGGTGCCTTCCAAACGGCCCGAAATGGCAATGTCAAAATTGTCGCGGGCAATGGGCGCGAAATACTCGGTGTGCGGGTCGAAGGTGTTGGCGACGACGTTGGCAAACTCGGCCAGCCGGTCGTCGGCGTCGTTTTGCAGCTGGTCGGCAAAGGCGTCGTCGTAGTATTTCAGCACGCGCCGGCGGGCTTCGGCCTCCAGCTCGGCGGGCGTGCGGGCGTGGTCCGACGTGGTGACGGGCGAGGCGCCGACTTTGACGGCGGCCAGCGGCTTGTCCTTTTTATGCGCTTCGTCGTCCATCAGCTCCGAGAGGCGGGCCAGCGTCTGGTACTTCAGCATCTTGCGCCACTGCTCGCGCTGGGCGGGCGCATCGGCGGCATAATTGGCCTTGGCAGGGTCGGTTTCCCAGGTTTCCGGCGTCGTAAAGTCAAACGGCTTGGCCAGAATCTGGCGGTACAGCACCTGAATTTCTCCGGTTCGCTTGGCCAGCAGCTGGCTGGTCACGTCCAGAAATTCGTGGGTGCCGCCTTTCAGCTCGTCGTCAATCTGGGCTTTAAACTGCTGAAGCCGTGCCACATCGGGGGCCAGCAGCAATTGCTTGTTCACATCGACGCGCTTGAGGTACAAGTCGAACACCCGCTGCGAAAACTGGTCGTCGAGCTTCTCGGGCTGGTAGTGGGCCTGGGTGAGGCCCTGCAACATCACGCCGAGCACCACCTGGTCGCGCGGCGGCGTGCCCTGGTACACCGAGTACGAAGCCAACCCCAGCAGGGCCAGCACGGAAGTGGAATATAATCCTAGCTTAAATCGGGGAAATTGCATGCGGAGAGTAGTATTGAGAAGAAAAAAAGCGGCCGCCGGTGGCCGCGTTCCATTTAACACCGGACCAGCCGGTAAAGATGCCCTTGCTTCACCAGAACCGCACCAGTAATCGACTAAAGTCGGAATGATGCCGACAGGGTTGCGAAAAAGCCGCCGCCGAACTTCTTGCAACACCCGCTGCCGGCCAGCCGTGCCATTCTGCCTGTTGTAGAGACGCATACTTGCGTTTCTATACCCATCAGAAGCTCAGCGTCAGCTGCCGGCCGGCCGCTTCCTGGCCCGTGCTCAGGTTAGAAAGCGTGACGCCCAGCAGCCGCACGCCCTTGGCCAGCGGAAACAGCGCCTCGACCAGCTCCCGGCAAATGCGCTCCAGCGCGGCCTGGCTGGGCACCGCTCCCACCCCGCTGCGGCTGCGCGTAATCTGCTGAAAGTCACCAAACTTTACTTTCAGCGTAACGGTGCGGCCCCGGATGCCGCTGCGCTGGCAGTAGTCCCACACGTCCTCCACCAACGGGCGCAGGCCGTCGAGCAGGTCGGTAAATTCCGTCAAATCCCGGGCAAAAGTGGTTTCCGAGCCCATCGACTTGCGCAGGCGGTCGGCCACCACGGGGCGGTCGTCTTCGGCGCGGGCAATGGCAAAGTAGTAGCGCCCGGCCTTGCCAAACTGCTGCTGCAAAAACCCGGCGGTCTGGGCCCGCAAATCGGCCCCGCTGAAGATGCCGAGCTGGTTCATCCGGGCCGCCGTCACCGGCCCCACCCCGTGAAACTGCCCCACCGCCAGCCCTTCCACGAAGGCCGGCCCCTGCGCCGGCCGCACCACAAACTGCCCGTTGGGCTTGCGGTAGTCCGAAGCCAGCTTGGCCAGAAATTTATTATAGGAAATGCCCGCCGAGGCCGTCAGCTGCGTTTCGGCCAGGATTTTGGCCCGGATTTCCCGCGCAATCCCGGTGGCCGACTCCAGCTGCTTCAGGTTGTGCGTCACGTCGAGGTAGGCCTCGTCCAGCGACACCGGCTCAATCAGCGCCGTGTACTCGGCAAAAATGGCCCGAATCTGCCGCGACACCTCCTTATACACCGCAAACCGGGGCGGCACAAACACCAGCGCCGGGCACTTGCGCAGCGCCGTAGCCGACGGCATGGCCGACCGGACGCCGTACGCGCGGGCCTCGTAGCTGGCCGCCGCCACCACGCCCCGCCCCTGCGCGCTGCCCACCGCCACGGGCCGGCCACGCAGCTCCGGGTGGTCGCGCTGCTCCACCGACGCATAAAATGCGTCCATGTCTAAATGTATGATTTTGCGAGTTAAGTTATTACCCACTATTTTTGCTATTTATTCCATCCAGGATAAATCGCCGGTTGTTGGTTATGAAATCAGCGTTTCCAGCAAGTAGCGCGGGTTGACGGGCTTCGACAAATTGCCAATCTGTATTAATTAGGCGAAAAAGCTTAAAAATTAACACAAAAATAATCTTAATAATTAGTTTTTAATTAGCAAACTCCTTATCTACATTTGTCTTAATAACCTTGTGGGGTGGCGGAACTGGCAGACGCGCTAGCCTATCTCGCTAGTAAAATTAGAGGTTCGAGTCCTCTCTCTACAGCATCAGCCCCGGCGCATTCGCGCCGGGGCTTTTTGCTTTATCACCCTGCCCCACAGCAGGCGTTTTCGGGTCCTGCTTAGTAGCTATCCAACTAGGCCGTCATGCAGAGCGCAGCGAAGCATCTCGCGTGCTCAAGTAATTCAAACGTCGGCAACGATGCGAGCGAGATGCTTCGCTGCGCTCTGCATGACGTTCTGCCAATTTCAACCCCCTATTCGGATAGGCTCTCAGGCGGCGCCAGCCTTTTTACGCGGCGCGTTTGCGGCGCGGCTTCTGCTTGCGGGCGGGGGCGCGCCGGCGCTCGGCCTGGCGCTCGGCGCGCATCAGCAGGCGCTCGGGCAGGCGGGCCATCAGCCGCTCGCGCACGAACTGCGCCAGGCTCGACAGCGGCACCGTGTGCGTGGTGCGCAAAAACTGGCTGATTTCCGCGCCGCGCAGGGTGCTGGCGCCGGCCAGGCCCCGCGCCAGCAAAAACTGCTTCACTTCGGCCAGCAGCAGCAGCTTGGCAATGGGCGCCCGCTCGACGGTGGCGTTGTACCCGGCCGCGCGGTGCGCCCGCAGGCCGTGCGCCGAAGCCACCAAAATGCCCACCCAGGGCGGCAGCAGCGGCAACAATTTGGGCAAATGCTTCTCGGTGACGACAAACGTCACGAAATCGTAGACCTCGCCGTAGCAGCGCAGCTGGTTGGCCACGCGCTGCAACGTGTCGCCGTCGCCCTTCACCTCGTAGCCGTGCATGAAAGCGGGCGTGATGTGCACCACGTCGGCGCGGGTGCTGCCGGTGGGCAGCTCGTCGATGTGCACGCCGCTCACGAGCAGCGGGTACAGCAAGGCACGGATTTCCGGGTCGTTCATGGGAACCCCAAAAGTACGCAGCCGGCTACCTTACCAGAAAGAAAATTCGGGCTCGCGGCGGCCGGCATTCCCCAGGTCAGGCGGTTGCCGCGCGGCCCTGGCAGTCGCGCAGCCACGCCTCGGCTTCGGCCACCTGCTGAAAAATTTGCAGCTCCAGCCCGCCCACCTGCGGCCCGCGGAAATTGACGGTGATGCTGTCGGACAGGCAATCGGCCTGCACCACGTGGGCCACGTAGCGCAGGCCCATCCGCACCGCCTGGGGCATCCACACCCGCTCCAGCCACTCAATCGAGTCGAACCAAGGCCCCTGCAACGCCACGTTGTCGTTGAGCAGGTACGGGCACTGAAAGTCGGCCAGGGCGCGCAGGTAGTTTTCGGCCCCGAGCAAGGCCTCGTTCATGTCGACAAAGCCCCGCCACGTGGCGCGCAGCCACCCACCGGCCTCGTCAAACAAGAGCGTGCAACGGCTGCCATCCACATCGGGTAGCGAGTTGATTATCATGGGGCGTCGGGTAAAAACGGCGAATAAAGCGTTGGGCGGGCACCAGGCCATACGGCACTCAGTCAGAGCGCCGATGCTACAAATGATGGTGGCAAATGTAGGGGCTAATGGTGCGAGCAATCACCTTTGTAAACCATGAATTTCAGTCTGATAAATAGTCAGGCTTTTTTACTTACCGGCCGGCCCGCTCCCATAACCTCCCGCCAGCCGGGCCGCCTTGCGCACCAGTTGGGCACTGGCAAGCATAAACAACATTTTTTAGGAATTTCGTTACAGCAGCGTCAAGAACGTGAAACCTTCTCAATTAGGTAATAATGCCTTGCTGAAGCGGCAATCAGGGCCTCGTTACTTCGCCCTTTGTTCTGTACCTTGCCCTAACGCCCCGTTTTTCGCCCCGGCGTGAGTCGGCTTGCTCAAACCAGCGGCTGCCCCGCGCGGTTGTTGCAAATTCAGGCCCTGAGTCAGTGGTCCGGCTGCTTATCCTTATTCCCTGCATGTCCCGAAAAAAGGTTCTGTTTCTCATCGGCTCCCCCAACCAGACCACGCAGATGCACCAGATTGCGCAGCTGCTGGACGACGAGTTTGAGCCTTATTTTAGCCAGCTCTACTACGACGGCTGGCAGCGCGGCTTCTACAAATTTCTGCTCCGGACGGGTGGCCTGGACCCCACCATCGTCACGGGTCCCATCAAGGCCAAAGCCGACAAGTACCTGGCCGAGCACGGCTTAGCCAACGACTTCGAAGCCCGGCAGTTCGGCCACACCTACGACTTAATCGTGTGCTGCTCCGACGTTATCGTGCCCTGGCCGCTGGTGCGCACCACCAAAACCGTGTTTGTGCAGGAGGGCATGACCGACCCGCTCAACTGGTGGGCGCGCCTCATCCGCAAGCTCAACTGGATGCCCATCCTGGCCATCGGCACGGCCCTCAACGGCCTGGCCAACTGCTGCGATATCTACTGCGTGGCCTCCGACGGCTACAAGGAGCATTTCAACTACGTGGGCGTCGACCGCGACAAGCTCGTCGTCACCGGCATCCCCAATTTCGACAACGTGGAGCAGGTGCGCCGCAACGACTTCCCGCACCACGGCTACGTGCTGGTGGCCACGTCCGACCTGCGCGAAACCTACACCCCCGACAACCGCCGGAAATTCATTGCCCACTGCACCCGCATTGCCGCCGGCCGGCCCCTGATTTTCAAGCTCCACCCCAACGAGAAACTGCCGCGGGCCGTCGACGAAATCAAGCGCTACGCCCCGCCCGGCACCCTCATCTACACCGAGGGCAACACCGACCACATGATTGCCAACTGCGTCGAGCTCATCACCCAATATTCGACGGTGGTCTACGTAGGGCTGGTTTTGGGCAAGCCCGTGCACTCCTACTTCGACGTGGCCGACCTGAAACGCAAGCAGCCGTGGCAAAACGGCGGCACGTCGTCGCGGCGCATCGCCGCCATCTGCCGGGGCTTCAGCCGGTTTGAGGGCAGCGGGCCGGCGTTTTTGCGGCAGTACCAGCCCGAAGACTTTGCCGCCCCGGAGCTGGCCGACGGCTCGCTGGCGGTTCATTGATGCCGGCCGTCGTTCGCGGCATTTTAACCGGTTAGTCAACAAGGGATTATTCCTAAAAGACGGGCAGACGGGCAAATTTTAGAGTATTTCCGTTCGATTACCGACTACGCAGACGACATGCCCATTCCCCGAATCGTAACCGTTGTGCAGGCCCGCGTGGGCTCGTCGCGCCTGCCGGGCAAGGTGCTGCTGCCGCTGGCCGGCCAGCCGCTGCTGGTGCGCATGGTGGCGCGGGTGCGGCGCGCGCGCCTGGCCGGCACCGTGGTCGTGGCCACCACCACCGAGGCCGCCGACGACGCCGTGGCCGCCTGCTGCGCCGCCCACGGCCTGCCCTGCTTTCGCGGCGACGCCCTCGATTTGCTCGACCGCCACTACCAGGCCGCCCGCCACTACCAGGCCGACGTGGTACTGAAAATCCCGTCCGACTGCCCGCTCATCGACCCGGCCGTGATTGACCAGGTATTGCGGGTTTATCTGGAAGGCGAAGGCCGCTACGACTTTGTGAGCAACCTGCACCCTGCCACCTTTCCCGATGGCAACGACGTGGAAATCATGCGCTTCGACGCCCTCGAAACCGCTTGGCGCGAAGCCCGCCGGCCCCTGGAGCGCGAGCACACCACCCCATTTTTCTGGGAAAACCCCGACCGGTTCCGGCTGGCCAACGTGGCCTGGAAAACGGGCCAGAACTTTTCGATGAGCCACCGCTGGACCATCGACTACCCGGAAGACTACACGTTCATCAGCGCCGTTTACGACGCGCTATACCCGGCGAAGGCCGATTTCGGCCTCAACGACATCCTCCACCTGCTCGCCCAGCGCCCCGACATTGCCCAGTTGAACGCCCACCTGGCGGGCGTCAACTGGTACCGCAACCACCTCGACGAACTCAAAACCGTGGATTCCTCCCAAACCCGTAAAATCTAGCCAAATCTGGTTGTCAGTTATTAGTTGTCCGTTGTTCGTTGTCCGTTGTCCGTCCGTTCTGGAAACCTAACAACCGACAACGAAAAACTGACAACGGACAACTAATAACTGACAACGGACAACTAATAACTGACAACTAAAAACCATGACCCCTGAGAAACAACAGCATCTTCAGCAACTGGCCCTGCGCGTGCGCGAGCACATCGTGCGCCTGAGCACCGACGGCGGCTGCTTCACCGGCGCCTCGCTCTCCTGCGCCGACCTGCTGGTGTACCTCTACGCCGACTGCCTGAACGTGCGCCCCGACAACCTCACCGACCCCGCCCGCGACTACCTGTTCCTCTCGAAAGGCCACGACGTGCCGGCCTTATATGGCACGTTCGTGGAGCTGGGCTTTATCGACCAGGCCCGCCTCGCCCGGCACCTGAGCACCGACGACCACATTTACTGGCACCCCAACCGGCACGTGCCCGGCGTCGAGTTTCATTCCGGCTCGCTCGGCCACCTGCCCAGCGTGGCCCTGGGCGTGGCCCTGGACTGCCGGATGCGCGGCCAGACCAACAAGGTCATCGTCATCACCGGCGACGGCGAGCTCAACGAAGGCACCGTGTGGGAAAGCCTGCTCGTGGCCAGCGCCCACAAAGTCAACAACCTCACACTGGTCGTCGACCGCAACCACTTCCAGGCCAACGTCGCCACCGAAGACCTGATTCCGCTCGAACCGCTGGCGCCCAAGTTCGAGGCCTTCGGCTGCGAAGTGCGCCGCATCGACGGCCACGATTTTGCCCAGCTGGAAGAGGCCTTTTCGGCCCTGCCCTTCTCCGCCACCAAGCCCTCCGTCATCATCTGCGACACGGTGCGCGGGCGCGGCCTGCCCAGCATCGAAGCGCGCGCCGACCGCTGGTTCTGCAACTTCTCGGCCGATGAGGTGGAAGAATTGCTGCGCGAGCTGCACAGCCAGGTAGCCACGAACCTGACCAGCGAGACGCTGACCGTACGGTAGGCTGCACTCAAAAAGAACGTCATGCAGAGCGCAGCGAAGCATCTTGCCCGCGTTAAGTAATCCAATCGAAGCAACGAAGCGGTAAAGATGCTTCGCTGCGCTCTGCATGACGTTCCCGCGATTTATTATAAAGAACAAACGCATGACCTACGAAGAACTAATCAAAGAAACCGCCCTGGCCGACGAGCGCCTCGTCGTGATGACGGCCGAAAACCGCGCCCTCATCCGCAGCCTGCCGGCCGTGCTCGGCCCGCGCTTCATCGACACCGGCATCACCGAGCAAACCCTGATTGGCGCGGCGGCCGGGCTGGCCCTGCGCGGGCGCATCCCGGTGGTGCACGCGCTGGCCACCTTCCTCACGCTGCGGGCCTTCGAATTTATCCGCACCGACGTGGGCATCGGCCAGCTGCCCGTGAAGCTCAGCGGCTTCGTGCCCGGCTTCCTGTCCGACGGCAACGGCCCTACGCACCAGGCCATTGAAGACGTGAGCCTGATGCGCGGCATCCCCGGTATGACCGTGTTTGCGCCCGCCGACGAGGCCGACATGCTCGCCATGCTGCCCGCCATTTGGGCCTCGCCCGCGCCGGCCTACGTGCGCATCAACACCCGCCCCGCCACCTACGCGCACGCCCCGTTTGAGATGGGCAAAGCCGAAATCGTGGCCGAGGGCACCGACGTCACCATTCTTACCTACGGCATGCTCTTCGAGCAAACGCTGGTAGCCCGCGAGCTGCTGCAAGCCCAGGGCAAGTCGGTGGGCCTCATCAACCTGCGCAGCCTCAAGCCCATCGACGAAGCCGCCCTGCTCGACGTGGTGCGCCGCGGCGCGCTCATCGTGACGGTGGAAGACCATTTCGTCACCGGCGGGCTTTATTCCATTCTGGCCGAAGTGCTGCTGCGCAACCAGCTCACCGCCCGCGTATTGCCCCTGGCGCTGGAGGAGCGCTGGTACCGCCCCGGCCGCCTGAGCGCCGTGCTCGAATACGAAGGCTTCACCGGCCAGCACATTGCCCGCCGCATCGCGGCGGCGCTGGGCGACGGCAACGCCGATTTTGCCGCCCGTCCCATCCTGGAAAACCAGTTTGCCGAGTAAGCAATAATCAGTTCAGCTAAAAGCACGGTCATGTCGAGCGCAGCCGAGACATCTCGCGTGCCACCGCTACTCAATGGTTTACTGCTGCGAGCGAGATGTCTCGGCTACGCTCGACATGACGTTCAATTTCTTCTCTTCGACTTTCATCCCCCACCCCATGCCCAACCCCGTTTCTTTCAACGAAAATTACCCCGACATCACCAAATCGGATGAGCTCTACGCCAGGGCCCAGAAAATCATGACGCCCGTGACCCAGACCCTGGCCAAAGGCCCCGGCCAGTACACCAAAGGCGTGTCGCCCAAGTACGTGAAGCGCGGCGCCGGCGCGCACATCTGGGACGTAGACGGCAACGAATTCATTGATTATCAGATGGGAATCGGCCCCATTTCGCTGGGCTACGCCTACCCGCGCGTCGACGACGCCATTCGGGAGCAGCTGCTCGACGGCATCACTTTCTCGATGATGCACGAGCTGGAGGTAACGCTTTCGGAACTGATTCACGAGATTATTCCCAACGCCGAAAGCATCCGCATCAGCAAGACGGGTGCCGACGTGTGCTCGGCGGCCGTGCGGGTGTCGCGCGCCTTCACCGGGCGCGACAAGGTGCTGTGCTGCGGCTACCACGGCTGGCACGATTGGTACATCGGCACCACGAGCCGCGACAAAGGCATTCCGCAGGATATCAAGGAATTGACGGCCGCTTTCGAGTACAACAACCTCGATTCGCTGAAAGCTTTGCTGGATGAAAACGTGGCCTGCGTCATTCTGGAGCCGTTTATTTTCGACGCGCCCAAGGACAATTTCCTGCACGAAGTGGCCCGCTTGTGCCAGGAAAACGGCACGCTGCTGATTTTCGATGAGATGTGGACCGGCTTCCGCATCGCCGTGGGCGGCGCGCAGGAATATTTCGGCATCACGCCCGATTTGGCGGTCTATTCCAAGGCTTTCGCCAACGGCATGCCCATTGCCCTGCTCACCGGCCGCCGCGACGTGATGGAGCTGTTTGAGCAGGACGTGTTCTTCTTCACCACTTTCGGTGGCGAGGCGCTGAGCATGGCCGCCGCCGTGGCCACCATCGCCGAAATGCGCGAGAAAAACGTGCCCGCCCGCCTCGCCGAGCAAGGCAAAAAGCTCAAGGACGGCTACAACGCAATCGCCGCCGAACTGGGCCTTTCAGCCCACACCAAATGCTACGGCTACGACTGCCGCACCATCGTGACATTCGACCCCCAGGCCGGCAACCCGATGGAAATCAAGGCGTTCATGCAGCAGGAGCTATTCAAGCGCGGCATCATGTGGGGCGGTTTCCATAACATGTGCTTCTCGCACACCGACGCCGACGTGGCCC
>CAXTCS010000027.1:0-26229 GCA_964242365.1 uncultured Hymenobacter sp.
GCATGTCCACCCCGTTGGCGGCCATGGCCGAGCCGGTGGTGGTGCGCGGGCCGCCGTTGGCCAGCATGCCGGCCATCTGCGCGTTCCAGGCCATCACTTCCCACACTACGGGCGTGCCTTTGTCGGCCGGAGCGGTGCCGGGCAGCTGCGCCAGCGGCACCACGATGTTGGCCCGGCTGCCGCCCGTGGCGGCGGGCAGCTCAATCGAGTTGAGCAGCACCGACTGCGTATCGGCTTTCTTGAACACGGCCCCGCTGGAAACCAGCTTGTTGATGCCGAAATACAGGACAGCGACGAGGAGCAGCCCGATTAAAATTTTACCACGAGTTGTCATTTTAGTAAGGGCAAAAGAGGGGTGGGGCACCCGTTTCGGGGCGCAATGATTCGTGAGGTTTTGGTCGGGTTGGTTAGCGGCTGGCGGCAACTCTAGCGGCTACCGTGGCGGTCATGCTGAGTGAAGCGCAGCGGAGTCGAAGCATCTCTACCGCTTCGTTGTGCCGATTGGATTACTACTGAGGTAGAGATGCTTCGGCTACGCTCAGCATGACGTTCACTCAGAGTGTCATTTCCCAGCAAACCTACCAAGCAGGCGGCCAGCAAAAAGCTAATCAAGCAGGCTAGAATAGGCATCATCGGAGGCTTTTTTAGTGGTGGCAAAGGATTGCTGCGCTTGCGGCTTTTCGTTGAGCACGGCGTTGAAATCGCCTTTTTGGTATTTCTCCAGCAGGCACTGGCCCTTCTCGCTCATCACCCCATTCTGGATGTCCATTTCCTTGACGAATTCCTGCGAATAGCGCATGGCCTGCTTGATTTGGCCCAATTGCTGGGCCATGTCCTGGGCCACGCGGTCGGTGGCCAGGTCGAAAAAGTACTTCTTGTCGGGGTCGCCGCGCAGGATGTTCATCGCCGCCCGCATGCCCGAGCTCGTGCGTTTTACCAGCTGGTATTCGTCCTTCAGCAGGCCCACTTTGAACTTGCTGCCGTCAATCTGGCGCAGGGCCGCTTTCAGAATCTGACGCATGACGACGGTCACGTTGGCCGTGGTGGTGGCCATGGGTTGCAGGCGCTGGTTGTAATCCAGAATCTGGGCGGCGCGCGAGGCGTAGGACTCCGCGGCGTCTTTTTCGCCCTGGCGGGTGGCCGAGTCGGCCAGGCCCAGGTACTCCTGCATCTGGGCGGTGTTGGCCGCCAGCTTGCGCTTCACCAGCTCGTGTGCGCCTTCGATGTTGGTGACCTCGGCGTCCATTTTTCGGGCCTCCTTTTCGGTGTTGTGGATGTAGTCTTCCATGATGCCGATGGGGTCGGTGTTGACGAAGATGCCGGCCGCCGTGCGCAGAATGCGCTGCCCGGCGTACCACAGCCCCGCCTTGATGCGCTTGTTGGTGGCCAGCAAAAACAGCACGAACAGCGCCCCCAGGCCAATGCCCAGCTTCACGGTATCAAACACCATGTCGACCAGAAAGGGCAGAATCGCGCCCCAGAAGTACACGGCCGTGCCCACCAGCCCGACGAGGACCACGCGGCCGGCAATTTTTTCCGGCTGCTGCCACTTGGGGAGGCCGGCTTCAGAATCGAAAGAAGGGAGGTTGTTCATTTTGGTAAGGGTTTGGGTTGGTTAGCGGGAAGATGTTGGGCTCAGAGCCGATTGGGTGGCCCGGCGGTGGGCCGCTTCATCGCCTTCGATGAAAAAGCCCTTGGCGGGGTTGGTCAGGTTATCGGGCATTCTCATGGCAGCGGCTGGTTGGTGACTTCCACCCAATGCCAATCCCAGTGCCGATTCGATAATTCTTTCAGATTTATTATATTTTATGTTGATATTCAGGATATTAACAAAAAATCCCCGTCGGGCAAAGTGCTCGAAGGGGAGAAAAATTTTCAGAATGAAAACGCTATTTTTTCAAATCAATAAACCAGGCCATTCGCAACCGCGATGCTTGCGAAAGGCCTCTAGTTTAAGAGCCGTTTTCCGGTCCTTATTCAGGCCGCTGTAGGGCGCCGGACGAGCGATTCAAGCAACTCCCGCAGACGCATTTTGACCGATTCTAATCATCAAATGAGCAAGTGTCGGCCGCCGCATCGCGCTCACCACCGGGCGCTTACATTTGCCGGCCATGAAATACCTCCTCGGCTATGACATCGGCAGCTCGTCCATCAAAGCGTCGCTGCTGAGCATCGACACCGGCAAGTGCGTGGCCGCCGCCACCTCGCCCAGCCAGGAGCTGGAAATAGCCGCGCCCCAGCCCGGCTGGGCCGAGCAGCACCCCGAGCGCTGGTGGCAGGAAGTCGTGAACGCCACCGCCCGGCTCCGGGCCGAATACGCCTTCGATGCCGCCCTGGTGGCCGGCATCGGCATCGCCTACCAGATGCACGGCCTGGTGCTCGTTGACAAGGCCGGCCAGGTGCTGCGCCCCGCCATCATCTGGTGCGACAGCCAGGCGGTGGCGATTGGCAACCAAGCCTTTGCGGAGCTGGGCGAAGCCTATTGCCTGGATAATTTCCTGAATTCACCGGGCAACTTCACGGCTTCCAAATTGAAGTGGGTGCGGGATAACGAGCCGGAGATTTACGCGCGGATTCACAAGATTCAGCTGCCCGGCGACTACATTGCCTCATAGTAATCCAATCGATTGAATTACTGCTGCACGCGAGATGCCTCGGCTGCGCTCGGCATGACGTTCAATTCTTTTTCACTGCACCAAAATCAGCGCTGAGCTGGCTGGGATTTGCACCGTTCCGGCCGTTTCCAGCTTCTCCAGGCCTTTTTCGTTGAGTTGGTCGCCGCGCAGCACCGCCGTGTAGGTGCCGGCCGGAATGGCTACGCTGGCCGCCGCGCGGTTGCCGTTGAAAATCACCGTGATGTTCGCCCAGGCGTCGCCGCCGGCGTGGTCTTTCAGGCGGTAGGCAATGGTGCCGGGCGGCGTGTCGGGCAGGAATTCGAGGTGCTGCTGAACCAGCTCGGCAGTGGGCAGGCGGAAGGCCGGATGGGCGCGGCGCAGGGCAATGAGGCGGCGGTAAAACTCGTAAACCGGCTGGTACTTCGCCTTGCGGGCCCAGTCGATTTGGTTCACGCTGTCGGGCTGGTTATACGAGTTGGCCGAGCCGCCCTTGGTGCGCAAAAACTCGTCGCCGACCGGTAAAAACGGCACGCCCTGCGAGGTAAACACGATGGTGTTGCTGAGCAAATCCATACGAATCAGCTCCGCCTCAGTGGCGCCGGGGTTGGCCACCACGAGCTTGTCCCACAGCACCCGGTCGTCGTGGCAGGCCACGTAATTGATGGCCTGGGCCGGGGCGGCGGCCCAGGGCGCTTTCGAGTAATTCACCCTGGCGTAGTCGATTTGCGGGTGCGGCGTGGCGGCCACGATGCCAAATTTCACGCTTTCTTCCAGCCCCGCCTGGCCGCTGGCAAAGCCGGGCTCGGTCTGGTGGGCGTAGTGGCCCTTGATGCCGTCGCGCAGCTCGTCGCCAAACGCGGCGATGCGCGGCAGCCGGGCCATGTTGGCTTTCACGGCGCGGCGGGCTTCGGGCAGGGGCGAGGGGCCGGCCGTCCAGCCTTCGCCGTACACGAAAATGCTGTGGTCCTGCAAGTCGAGCGCCACGCGCACGGCACGCATGGTTTCGATGTCGAGCACGCCCATCAGGTCGAAGCGGAAGCCGTCGGCGTGGTATTCGCGGGCCCAGTACGCCACCGATTCCACGATGAGCTTGCGCACCATCGGGCGCTCGGAGGCCACTTCGTTGCCGCAGGCGGTGGCGTTGGAGAGGCTGCCGTCGGCGTTGTGGCGGTAGTAATAGCCGGGCACCAGCTGCTCAAAATTGCTGCGCGCGGCGTTGGCCGTGTGGTTATACACCACGTCGAGCACCACGCGCAGGCCCTGGCCGTGCAGGTTTTCGACCAGCTGCTTGAATTCGCGAATGCGAACGGCCGGGTCGGCGGCGTCGGTGGCGTACGTGCCTTCGGGCACCGAGTAGTTCAGCGGGTCGTAGCCCCAGTTGTAGCGGTTGGCGCTGGCGGGCAGGCCTTCGTCGATGGAAGCAAAATCGTTGGTCGGCAGCAGGTGCACGTGGGTCAGGCCCAATTCTACCAAATGGTCGAGGCCGGTCGTCACGCCGGCCGGGCCGCGGGTGCCCAGCTGCGCCACGCCCAAAAACTTGCCCTTCTGGCGGATGCCCGATTGCGGGTGCATGCTCAGGTCGCGCACGTGCACTTCGCCGATGACGATGTCGGTGGCCTGTTTCAGGGCCGGGCGCAGGTCGTCGGGCCAGCCGGGCGGCTGGGCCGTGGCGGGGTCGAGCACGGCCCCGCGCTGGCCGTTGAGGCCCACGGCATGCGCGTAGGGGTCGGCCACTTCGGCCATCTTGGCCCCGCCGATGGTGGCCTGCACCGTGTAGAAACCCGTGGTGCCGGCGGGCAGGGCGTAGGTCCAGGTGCCGCCTTCGGCCTTTTGCATCGCATAGTCGGCGCGGGCCGGGCCGCCCGTGCCGGCCGCGTAGAGGCGCAGGTGCAGCGCCTCGGCGGTCGGCGCCCACACGCGCAGGGTGGCCTGGGGCCCGCGCCAGGTCAGGCCCAAATCGGGTCCCAAATAGGTAGGGTATTTAGCGTAGTCGGGCAGGGGCGGGGTGGTGGGAAGCAGCACGAACAGCAGGAGGAGGGCGCGAATCATGGCGGCAAGTTCGGGGTTTGGCAAGCAAAGCCGAACAAAAACTCCCCTCCTTGAAAAAAGGAGGGGAGCCTCAACCGATAAATCACCCCGCGCGGTCGATACAATCCCCCCAGCGGTCGGTTTGGCCGAACTTTGGGCAGGGCCGGCCGCTATGTTTGTTTAGCATTCTCCCACCCCATGGCCGTCCTCACCCCCCGTCGCTACCTCACGCCGCTGATACATGTGCTGGTGTGGGGCCTTTTCGGGCTCACGTTTTTGCTGTTTCAGCCCCTCACCGGGCGGCTTGTCATGCCCCCGCAGTTCTGGCTCAAGCAGGGGCTGATGTTCTGCGTCTGGGTGGCCACGTTCTACCTCACGGCGCGGGTGACGGTGCCGCGCCTGCTGTTTCAGGGGCGCACGGGCTGGTTTGTGCTAGCGCTGTTCGGCATGGCGGTGGTGGTGTTGTGTATCAGCAAGTTCCTGGAAATGTCGCTGCACCTGCCCGCGCTCATGGACCGGGCTTTTGAGGCCGCGATAGGCCACCCCCGGCTGAACCGCGGCCCGCGCTTCGACTTTATGGGCCTGCTCACCACCATGTTCGTGCTGGGCATCAGCACCAGCATCACGGTGGTGCAGAAGTGGCAGCACGACGCCCAAATTCGCCAGACGCTGGAGCAGCAGCGCGTGTCGTCCGAGCTGTCGGTGCTCAAGGCCCAGATTAACCCGCACTTCTTCTTCAACACGCTCAACAACATCTACGCCCTTACGCTGCTCGACGGCGAGCAGGCCCGCACCGCCATTCACCGGCTCTCGCGCATGATGCGCTACGTGCTCTACGACACCGCCAGCGGCCCCACGTTGCTGAGCCAGGAAATCGCCTTCGTGCAGGACTACATCACCCTGATGCAGCTCCGGCTCGACGAGCGGGTGACCGTCACCTTCGAGCGGCCCGAGCCCGTGCACGACGTGCCGGTGGCGCCCATGCTGCTGCTGCCTTTCCTCGAAAACGCCTTCAAACACGGCGTGGCGGCCACCGAGGCCAGCCACATCTACATTGCCCTGCGCCAGCCGCGGCCCGACGTGCTGGAGCTGGAAGTGCGCAACACCAAGCTCGCGCTGCCGGCCACCGACCTGGCCGGCAGCAACGGCATCGGCCTCGCGAACACCCGCCGCCGCCTCGATTTGCTGTACCCCGGCCAGTTCAACCTGCTCGTCGACGACCCCACGCCCGCCAACGAGTTCCGGGTTCACCTCACCTTGCACGTCGCATGACCAGCCCGACCCTGCCGCCCCTCCACTGCATCGCCGTCGACGACGAGCCCCTGGCCCTGGGCCTGGTGGCGTCGTTCATTCAGAAAACGCCGTTTCTAGCGCTGGTGGGCAAATTCGGTAGTGCCGTCGAGGCCCTCAAATACCTGCACGAGCACCCCGGCACCGTCGATTTGGCTTTTCTCGACATCCAGATGCAGGAGCTCAACGGCCTGGAGCTGGCCCGCGTGCTGGGCCCCGCCGGCCCGCGCGTCGTCTTCACCACCGCCTTCAGCCAGTACGCCCTCGACGGCTACCGCGTCGATGCGCTCGACTACCTCCTCAAACCCTTCAACTACGAAGAATTTCTGCGGGCCGCCGGCAAGGCCCGCGCCTACGCCGAGCTCACCGCCCTGCACGCCGCCCCACCCGCCGCCCCCGGCCCCGACGAGGAAGAATACCTCTTTCTCAAGGCCGAATACCAGCTGGTGCGCGTGGCCCTCAGCGACATTCTCTACGTCGAAGGCCTCAAGGACTACGTGAAAGTGCACCTCAAAAGCGCGCCCCGCGCCCTGCTTTCCCTCATGAGCCTCAAGGCGATGGAGGAAAAGCTGCCCGCCCGGCGCTTCATGCGCATCCACCGCTCGTTCATCGTGGCGCTCGATAAGATTGAGGCCGTCCGCCGCCTCACCGTCCAGATTGGCGCCGTCACCATCCCGGTGGGCGACCAGTACAAAGACGCCTTTTTGCAGTTCCTCAGCCGCTGGACCTGAGCCTGCGCCCCGCTCGTGACCATCAACGCGGCCCTCCCCAAAGCCATAAGCTACTAGCGCCGAACCGATAAAGCACGGCTTTCGGTCGGCTTGCCCTGGGGGTTGGCCGATGCGTCGGCACCCGGTTCAATCTCCCCGCTACCTTTACAGCCCGCCCCGATTGGCCCCTATTTCGGGTCGGCCGGGCCCACGCAACCAGTCGCCACACCACCCTCGCTTGCCCAACCGCTACGCTTAAGTCCTGTCATTCTGCGCTGGTCCGGTTGGCGGACCACCGCCACCCAGTCAGCGGGTTGCATCCGCTGGCCGCCGTGCCCGGCCCAATTGCCGACGCGGAATGGCAGGCACCATTGCCCCCGTGGCCCTCCCGCCGGCTGCGGATTTCCCGGCTTGTCGCACGGCCGCATTCTTCCTCGCCGTCTTTCCGGTAGCTGATTTTGTGCGGCTGCGCTATCGAGCCGCCGCGCACCTGCCCGCCGCCAGCGCCGCCGAAGCCCGCTGGCTCGCCGCCAATTTTTTGGTCCCGCTGCCTGGCCGCTCACCGGGCCTTGTTCCGACAGGAAAAGCATCCCATCGTGCCTTGCCAACTGCCCGCGGACATCAGGTTAAGCACTGTTAGCGCCACTCATACAGCTCTGATACGGCAACCGGTAAGGCCAGTAGCGCCCTGAGCGTAATCCCCGTTAACACTGACCACAAATAGTATTTTCAGTGATTAACAGGCGAATCAGCAATAATGAATATTGTATTTACTGAATATAATAAAATGTTAATTGTATATTATTTATAAAATATTTAACTTTTTAACTGAGCCTTTCTATTTTGTAAATACTTGATAATTAGCGATAAATGAATTTTACAATGTTAAATAACACTTTTTTATAAAAACATTGCTTTCCGGGGGACGAAATAAATAGTAGTTTTAGCTGTTTATATTAAACACAGGCCGAAAATTATACTTTACATAACCAGTTAAGTACATGGAAACACTTTTTACGGTACAGCAGGGCTTGGGTCGTGCATTCAGGAACTGGGCATTCCTGCTGGTGGGGTTATTCGTGCCGCTGCTCGGGCAGGCGGCCGGAAATGGCCTCGTAATCAGCCAGGTATATGGTGGTGGCGGACAGGCGGGGTCTACCTATGCGAAAGACTTCATTGAGCTGTTCAATAATTCATCCACTGCTTTTATCATTCCGGCAAGCAGCTACTCCGTTCAATACGCTGATTTTAATGGTACTTCGTGGTCTGTGACCGGCATTCCAGCGGTAACCATTGCGCCCTACGGCTATTACCTTATTCAGTTAGGCCCTACGACTTCCAATGGCGGAGCCTCGCTGCCCACGGCCGATTTAGTGACGTCGGGGGCGGGGGCCATCAATATGGGTGCTGGGGCCGGCAAAATCGCACTTGTCACGGGAACGACTGCCCTCAGTGGCCAGTTGAACAGCCCCAATAGCAACCCCAGGGTAATAGATTTTGTGGGTTATGGTACTGCCGATGCTTACGAGGGCACCAAGGCAGCAACAAAACCCAACGCGACAAATTCGATAACCCGCCAGGCAAGCGGCCCGGTTGATACCGACCAAAATGATATCGATTTCCTGACGCAGGTGGCTAATCCCCACAACTCCGACACCCCCACGGTAGCGGTTACAACTACCGCCGCGAGCCAGGTGCTGCCGGCCTCCGCCACGGTGGGAGGCACCGTGGCGCTGGGAGGCGGGTCCGCCACGGCGGCATCTGCCGTCACCGAGCGGGGCATTGCATACAGCACGACTGCACGCCCGCGCATCAGCGGTGCCGGGGTAACCAAAGTCGCGGATGCTCCGATAGTGGGCGATGGAACCGGCAGTTATTCGGTTAGCCTGACGGGCTTAACTCCTAACACCGCCTACTACGCGGTGGCTTATGCGACCACTTCCGGGGGCACGAGCTACTACGGCTCGGATGTGACGTTCAAAACGCTTGCCGCCGTCACCTTTTACAATAAAGCAGGGGCCAACCTCGACCAGCTGGCCAGTTTTGGTACCAACCCCGACGGGAGCGGCACGCCGCCGGTTAGCTTCACGGCCGCTGGCCAGCTGTTCAGCATTAACGGCGCAACCTGCACGATTGCCAGTACCTGGACGGTGTCCGGCACCAACTCGAAAGTAATGCTGCAAAGCGGCGCGTGCCTGACCGTGCCGTCCTCGTGCAACTTTAGTGGTCCCCTCGACCTACTCGGCAGCGCCAAGCTAGTGCAGCAAAATGCCACGCACGCCATCACCTTCGGCACCATCGACCCGGCCAGCACCGTAGAATTTGCCCAAACAAGCAATTTTATCAACGTGCCCGTAGCGCCCGGCCCCGGCTATGGCAACCTGACCTTGCGCAACACCAGCACCACGCTCCTGAGCGCCGGCACCACCACCGTGCGGGGCAACTTGTTGGTGAATTCCGCCGTTTTTGGCGGGGCCACGGGTACGGCAGCTGCCCCATCCCCGTCGCTCATCAGCCTGGGCGGCAACCTCACCTTATCGGGCACGGTGGCTTTCACCGCCGGCAACGACCGGGTTAGCCTCACCACCACCGGCACGACTCAAACGCTGGATGGCGGCGGCAACACCATCAAGCTCTACAAGCTGACCGTAGCCAACGGCCAAACAAGCCTGGCCGACAACACCAGCAATGTGGAGCTGGGCACCACTGCTATAGGCGGTGGCTATGCGCTGGCTGACGGTACTATCCTGGCGGTTAATGGCAACACCCTAAGTTTCGTAGCCGGTGGAAAATCGGCTATTCTCGCCGGCCAAGGCCATCTGGCGCTTACCTCCAATTCTAATCTGATATTCAGCAAAGCTGGCAACAATTCCGGTGATATCGGCACCTTACGACTGACGCCAACTAGCACCGTGATGAACAACCTGACCGTAGACCTCTCTGGCTCTGGCGGGACTGGTAATAACACTCTGGCACTACCCCTCAGCCTGACGGTGAATGGCACACTCGCGCTCACCAAGGGCCTGTTGGGCATTGTCACAACTACTTCGAATAATTATTTGACGATAAACGGCCCGGTGACATCTGCCGGTGGCAAGGTGCTGGTTGCCGACTACTCCGACCTGTTTATTGGCGGCACCGGGGACCTGACCCCACTTAAATTAGCCAGCGCTTCTGCTGTGCCCCAGTTACGTAATCTCACCCTGGACCGTGCCAACCAAACCTTTACACCGGGTATCGACCTGAGGTTGAACGGCACGTTGACCCTCACCAATGGCACGTTTGACATCAGCACCGGCACCCGGACCCTGACCCTGAACGGCCCCGTTGCCCGCACGAATGGCACTTTGCAAGTCGATGTCACTTCGACGCTGAGCGTGGTGGGTTCTGGCCCCTTGGGCACGCTGGCTTTCTCAACCATAGCAGCGTCGCCGACGCTGGGGAACCTTAGCCTGACCCGCCCATTCGGTACGTTGTCCATTGTGGCCTTGAACCCAAGCGTAGGTGTCAGCTTGCAGGTTAACAACACCACCCTGACCAGCGGTACCCTCAGCCTGGGCACCAAAGTGACGCTTATCATCAATGGGCCATTGGTAGTGCCCAATCCCTCGGTGGCCAAATTCGCGGTCACGACCACCTCCGGCCTTAGCTTGCGGGGGACGGGCGATATTGGCCCATTGGCTTTCGTAGACGGCCAAAACCAATTGCAGGACCTGACGGTGAATCATAGCAACACCGTGCCCATTCCTACCATTCAGCTAATGAGTAACCTTACGGTGAAAACCCTGACGTTGACTTACGGGCGGCTATTCGTGCAGGGGGCGTATAAGCTTGCGGTTCTGCCCGGTGGCGGCGTGGCTGGTGGAAACGTTAATAGCTACGTGAACACCTTAACTCAGGCTGCCGTGACCAACCTGGAAACGCGCACGGCAACTCTTATCTTCCATCTGGGTGTCAATGGGCAGTACCGGCCTCTAACTTTTTTCGTGTCAGACGTATCTCCTGGTGGCACGACTAGCTATACCGCCCATCAGTATGAGATGGCCCCGCCAATGCGGGCCCTGCCCAGCACCTTGTTGCGGGTATCACAGATTCGCTACTACAACGTGGTGCGGGAAGCCGGTGGCACCGGCCCATTGCAAACGGCCAGCATCAAGTTGAGCTATGACGTTGCCAACGACCGGGTAACGACGAGCAGCACGAACAAGCTCCGCATTGCCATGACTGACCCCGCCGACAACGCGCGGTGGGTAAACGTTGGCGGCATCGCCAGTGGCAACGCCACCAGCGGCACAATTACGTCGTCGGTTGCCTTCGACGCCTTCCCGCTCGGTGATTTCGTCCTGGCAACCGACATCACTACGCCCTTTACGTCCAACCCGCTGCCGGTGGAGCTCACGCGCTTCGAGGCAGTTCGGCGGGCGGGCGGCGTGGCCCTGACCTGGGTTACGGCCAGTGAGAAGAACAGCGCCCATTTCGAAGTGGAGCGCAGCCTCGACGGCAAAGCCTTTGCCACCGTGCAACGCGTAGCCGCGCAAGGCACCACCAGCCAGCCCACTGCCTACGCTGCCCTCGATGCCCAGGCCCCCGCCAGCGCGCTTTACTACCGCCTCCGGCAAGTAGACCTGGATGGCACGGCGGCCTTTTCGCCCGTCGTGACGGTGGCCGGTACCGGCACACCGGGCGAGCTGGTGTTGTACCCCAACCCCGCCACCGACCACTTGGTGGCCACGCTGCCCGCCGCCGATGGCCGCACCTACCGCGTGCTTAACACCTTGGGCCAGGTGCTGGCCCAAGGCTCGGCGGCCACCGCCAACCCGGTGGTGGACGTGCGTGCCCTCCCCGCCGGCGCCTACTTCCTGGAGCTGCGCTCCGCCACCGACCACGCGGTGCGCCGCTTCGTGAAAAACGATTAAGCCAAACGGAGCATCGGCAAGGCCGGCATAGCGCGCCCTCACCGCTTTTCTATCGCGATGCGGCCCCGCTCCGGCCAAACCAGCCTCTATTATAAAAAAAGCCCCCGCCGCAACGGGGGCTTTTTTGTGTTCAACCCCAAGTGAGCCACCACGTACCCGGACCCGAAATCGGCTCTGGGCGGGGGAGGGCAGCGGAAGGTCTATCAAGGAATGAGCCCCGGCGGGGCGACACTTACTCCAATGAGTGTCGTCCCGCCAGCCAGGGCTAAAGCCCAAAACATGCCAGACTGCTGTTTCCGGCGCTGAAGCGCCGGGCAAAGGAGGTGCCGGCTGGTTTGGTGCGGAAGCCCTGCTGCCGCGCCGGGCTTCGTTCAGTAGGCCATTAAATATTGCATAGATAGCCTTAAATTATTTGGCTTATTTATTACTTCAAAAATGCGGTGCGGGTTAATTAGCAGATGTTTAAGTTGTTATACCAAATTTCCTCGGTTGCCTACTATTAATTCAATGCTTTAGCAACGGCTTAGCTTAAAAGCAGCTCCATCTGACTCTACCTTTACCGCTACCTCCTGAATTTCTACCCTGTTGTTTAGATTGAAAAGTCTGAACAGCTGTCTTTTATGAAGAAACCGATTACTCTCCAAACCCGTTTCCGCGGCTGTGGGACGGCCTTGATTGTGTTGTTGCTATTGCCCCTGATGGGCTGGGAGCATACAATAACGGGCATCAAGAATCCTGAGCCTCCCGTTACCATTGGGACCGCAAATACCGGCATTTCGAAGCAGGCCGGTAGTAGTCCGGCCACGGCTGGCACCAGCCCCCTTTTATTATTGCACAGCACCGGCACGGTGGGCCTGAAAACCGTCGTGGCTTCGGCCGCCAGTGGTGCCATCAGCGGCAACGTTGCTGTTTTCAGCAGCATTGCCGCCACGCCTAATTCGTTGGCCCTGGGCACGGTAGCCCTGGGCACGGCCGGCCCGATTTCGACTTATGACGTGAGCGGTAGCGGCCTCGGTGCCGGCATCACCATCACGCCGCCGGTCGGCGTCGAAGTATCCAGGGACGGCTTCGCTGCCACCGCCAACACCAGCAGCACGCCGCTGACGCTGGCCGCATCGAGTGGCGAAGTGGCCCTCACCACCATTTCGGTGCGGCTCATCGCGACGGCTACAGCCGGCGCGGTCAGCGGCACTATCACCAACGTGAGCGGCGCCGCGGGCCAGAGTGTAGCCGTGAGCGGCGCGGTGACTGCCACCGCAACGGCTTGCCTGAGCGATGGATTTGAGAGCACTACCTTTCCAGCCACGGGCTGGGTAGCGGCCGGCGTTACCCGGTCAACGACGGCCAGTGATGTTAAGAATGGGGGAGGGGCCGCGATTTTCGATGCTGCCAACGGCACGCTGACGACGCTTGTGCTCGCCCATCCGTCGTCGTTGTCGTTCTACCTGGGCGTTAGCAGTAACACCGCTGCCAAAAAATTCAAAATCAACGTTTCGACCACTTCCCAAACCACGGGCTTCGCCGCCGTTCGGACGTTCGATAGCGGCACCGCCACCGGCGGCGACGTCAGCCTTGCTTCCGGAACGGCCAGCTATAATCCGTACACGGTTGATTTATCGGCTTATAGCTATTCGCCCACGGTTTACATTCAATTCGAGAAAGCCAGTAATACCGTTTCTCCCTTTCGCCTCGACGACGTAGCCGTTGGCTGCGGCGGCCCCCCGCCCTTCACCCTAACCACTGGCACCATTGCCCCGGTTGGCCCCTTTTGCGTGGGGTTAAACGTCCCGGTTGGCCTGAGCGTGCCCTACACCGTGAGCGGCGGCACGTTTGGCACCGGCAACGTATTTACGGCCTACCTGAGCAAAGACAATTTCGCGACGAAGCTGGCCATCGGCACGGTCGCGGCCGTGGCGAGCGGCACCATCAGCGCGAGCATCGCCCAGGTAGCTGGCCTCACCACCGCCACTACCTACCGCATCCGGGTGGAGGGCAGCACGCCCACCACGCCCGCCGGCACCGACAACGGCACCGACCTGGCCGTGAGCAGCTACCTCGACAACGAAACGGCTTCGGCGACCGCCCTGGCCGGCAACGGACAGGCCACGTTCAGCTTCACGGCGCCCGCCAACTGCGTTTCCAGCGCCATTGCCACCATCCGGGTGGGGAGCAGCGCGGGCCCCAAACCCCTCACCGGCACCGCCTATGCCGCCAGCCCGGTATTTGGGGTCGGCACCCAAATTTCCAGCGGCCAATACGTGGTGTACAACGGGGCGGCCACCGGCAGCGTCACCGTCACAGGCCTGACCAACGGGACCCTATACCAGCTTCAGGTATTCACCACCGGCGGCAGTGGCTACAGCAATGGCGTCCTCCACTCGGTGCGCCCGGTGGTGCCGGCCACACTCACCGAAGTCCTGGTGCCGCAGTTTATCAGCGGCCATGCTACGGGCAGCTCCACGCACGCCACGCGCCTGCCCTACGTGTGGCGCGTGGCCCTCGGCAACCTGGCGGCCAACACCACTTATAAGTACTACACCGCCGCCCGCGCCCCGGCCGACCCGGCAGATTACGGTGGGGTCGGCATCCCGGTCGACACCCGCTTGCCTGGGGCGTTCGTGCGCCACGCGTCGCCTACCCTGACAAACTCCAGCGCTACCTTCACAACCGACGCATCGGGCAGCTACACCGGCTGGTTTGGCCTGGAACCCGGCGGCGACAGCCGCTTCAGCGCCGGCAACACGCTGAACCCAATGGTGGTTATCAACGCCGGCGGCGCGGCCAATAATGTCGCCGACGCCGGCGACAACGTGGCTTCGCAATTCCTGGCCACCAATGCCGGCAATTCGGTCACGGCCCTGCTGCTGGCGGCCGGCGGCTCGGCCAGCGGCGTTCGCGGCACCTCGTTTGGCACGCCCGGCAACTTCGTGTTTACCTACGACAACCCCGGCCGCACCGGCCGCCCCCTGGCCGGCACCTGGCTGGAAAGCGACGGCTCGGCGAATGTCACCAACTACGCCGGCTTCTACGCAAGCGTTGAAGCCGTGCCCGGCGCCTACGGCCTGCTCACCCCCAGCGCCAATCCCAAAGGCATCCTCGCCATCGAGCAGCGCAGCCTGACCACCGGCGCCGTCGTGGGCTGCGTTGCCACCGATGCCGACGGCACCTGGCCCGGCGGCGCGAATACCGCGAGCCTCGCCGCCGCCACGGCCCTCGTGCTGACCACCGGCGACACCCCCTTCGCGGCCCCCACGGTGCTCGAAGACTTCACGGCAACGGCCGGCATCGGCGGCAGCGTCACCATCAACGGAACCAACTTCCCCACCGGCCCGCGCCCCTCGGTGAGCTTCAACGGCGGCCCGGCCGTGCCGGCTGCGGGCACCAGCGCCACCACCCTCACCGTCGCGGTGCCAGCCGGCGCCACCAGCGGCCCCCTCACCGTAACGACCAGCTGCGGCGCGGCCACTACCACCAGCCGTTTCATCGTGCTGAACAGGTTTTACTACACCAAAGCCGCCGGCGAGGTGAACCTGCTCGCCACCTACGGCGACCAGCCCAACGGCTCGGGCGCGGCTCCTGCCAGCTTTACGGCCGATTATCAGTCCTTTGTTATCAACGGCACGAACCGCGCTTTTACCACCGGCGATTTTGTGGTCAGCGGCACCAACTCACGCGTAATAGCAGGGGTGGGGGCTTCGCTGATTATCCCACCCACCGGCGTGCTGGCCGGCAGCATCGACCAGCAGGCAAATTCGGTCCTGATTGTTCAGAACCCCAGCGCCGCTGCCATCACCGCTCTCAGCCAGGGCGCACAGGACGCCACCAGCACCATCGACCTGGCCCAGACCGGCGCCACGCCCTACGCCCTGCCCCCGGTGCCGGCCTACGCCACAAGCCGTTATTTCCTTTCCTACGCCAACCTGAAGCTGACCGGCGGCCTGAAGCGCCTCGGCGGCAGCACTGCCGCGCCCCTCGTCGTGGCCGGCGGCCTCACGTTCGACAACACCCAAATCAGCGGCTCCGTACCGAACGCGGGCGGCAACTCACCCGGCGACTACCCGACGTTTCTCTTCGGGGGCGATTTCACGCAGCTGGCCGGCACCACCTACGACGCGGCGGCCAGCGTCATTTTCCAGCCCAGCAGCACCAGCACCGTACAAAGCCTGAATGCGAACGGCGGAACCCTTGCGCTCTTCAGCCTCAGCAGCGCAGGCAGCACCGTGAAGGGGTTCCAACTCACCGGCGCCGGTTCGGTGCTGCAACTGGGCAATGCTTTCGATGGCGGCTTTGCCCTGGCCGATGCCAGCACCAGCCTGGCGCTCGACGCCGGCACCACGCTGCGCTTCGCGGCGGGCAGCGGCGCTCGGTTCTCCAACACAGCCAACGGCGTCCTCAAACCCGACCCTGGCGCCAACATCGACATCAACCGCGGCCCCGGCAACCCCGCCGCCCTGGGCACGCTGCCCCTGGCCGCCGGCTTCCAGACCGTCAACAACTTCACCCTCAACACCACCGCGAGCCCGGCCAACAGCCTCAGCTTGGGCACCGCCCTGACGGTGAGCGGCACGCTCAGCCTGCAAGCCGGCACCCTCATGCTGGGCCCGAACACGCTGACCCTCAACGGCGTGCTGGCCAGCGGCACCGGCTTGCTGGGCGGCAGTAGCACGGCCGGCCTCGTGTTGGGCGGCAGCGGCGCGCTGGCCCCGCTCGGCTTCGCCAGCGGCGCCCGCACCCTCGGCGCCCTCACGCTGAACCGCCCCGGCGCCCGCCTGCTCCTAACCAGCCCGCTGACGGTGGGCAATAGCCTTACGCTCACCAGCGGCTTTGTCACGAGCACGGCAGCCAACTTGCTCACCCTGGCCGCCACGGCCGGCGTGGGCGGGGGCAGCGACGCCAGCTTCGTGAATGGGCCGGTCGCGCGCCCCACCACGGCCGCCGTCCATGCTTTCTTCCCCGTGGGCAAGGGCGCTGCCTACCGCCCCATCACCCTGGCCGGCACCCAAACGGCAAATTCGACCTACACGGCCGAGCAGTTCGAGGGCAACCCCGGCCAGAACGTCGCCGACCCCTTGAAGCGGGTTTCGTACCGCCGCTACTTCACCGTGCAGTCATCGAACACCACGGCCGACAACTTCACCGGCCAAATTACCCTCTCTTTTGGGGCCGATGACTTCGTGAACGTGCCCGGCAGCTCCGACCTGGTGGTGGCCAAGCGCGACCTGCCCGCCGCCTGGGCCAGCATCGGGCGTTCGGCTAATACCGCCTATTTCGGCCCCGGCGGCACTCCGGTCAGCGGCACCCTCACCTCCGGCCCGTTTTCCAATTTCTCTGATTTCGCCCTGGGCGCCCTCAACCTAAACAACCCGACCAACCCCTTCACCACGCCCACCAACCCGCTGCCGGTAGAGCTGACCAGCTTCTATGCCCGGCGCCAAGGCGATAAAACGGTGGCCGTGGCCTGGGCAACCGCCAGCGAGAAGAACAGCGCCTACTTCGAAGTGCAGCGCAGCCCCGACGGCCGCACGTTTGCCGTGCTGGCCACCGTCGCGGCCCAGGGCACCAGCACCCGGCCCACCGCCTACGCCTACCTCGACAAAGCCGCCCCGGCCGCCCCGCTCTACTACCGCCTGCGCCAATTGGATACCGACGGCTCGGCCCGCTTCTCGCCCATCGCCACCGTGCCCGGCACCGCTGCCGTCATTAACGGGCCGGCGCTGTACCCCAACCCCGCCCGCGCCAGCCTGACCGTGCAAACCGAGCTTTCCACGCCTTACCGCGTGTACAACCAAGTCGGCCAGTTGCTGCTGCATGGCACCACCCGGGCCGGCGCCACCCACGTAGCACTCAACGGCCTCGCCCCCGGCCTGTACTTCCTGGAGCTGCAAACGGCCACTGGCCGCATCGTACGGAAGTTTGAGAAGGAATAGCCCACTAGATTCATCAGAATAATACAAAACTACCTCCGTGGAATTCCACGGAGGTAGTTTTGTATTATTCTGATGAATTTTTATAGCTCTACCGTTGTCGGACGGCATTTTTCTTGTGCTGGCCGCATTGTCAATGTCAAACGCTGGATAAGCCCGAAAAACGGCCCGTTAAAAATAAACAGCGCCGTGAGAAAAATTAAAATCTGTAAATGAACTTAATAGAATCAAAAATTCTTCCGGACGGGTAGCCTGAAACGCTGGTTTCGGCTTTTGATTGCAAACGAAGTTTTTTTGTCGTTAACTTTACTTATCGCCAGCCGTAAGCTTCGTGACCAGTTAGGGATTAGAACAATATTGATATTGATACCCTGGTTAAAAGTTTCGGCCCTCCAGCAGATTAACGGTTTGGTGAAATTGGCGTGATTTTGGCCCCGCCCTGAATTATGATTGTTGTATTCTTTCCCTTTTGCCCCTTATTCACTTTATCCCATGAATAATTCTTACTCGAACACTATCGAAACGGTGTTGAAACTGCCCTTGCGGCTCATGGTGCTTTTGCTGCTCATCCTGCCATTCGCGGGCCAGGCCCAGACCTTCACCGTAACCCCGTCCGACCCGGTCAATCCCCAGGAATTTGGTATGGTTGCCACGGGCACGTCCTCGGCCTCAAAGTCCTACAACGTGCAAGGCTCAGGCTTTGCGCCGGGAACAACCGTGGGGTTAGCACTCGACGGCAGCCAGTTTGAAATCAGTCGCAACAATACGAGCTTTGCCAATGCAGCCGTTGATTTGCCGGCGGATAACAGCGGGGTTATATCTACGACCGTTTACGCCCGCTTCAGTCCCACGGTAACTGGCATACGCACTCGCACTCTCAAGTTTTCTTCGGACGCCGCGCCAGACGTATTTACCTATACATTAAGAGGTACGGGAGTCGTTGGTTCTCCGAGCATAACAGCCTCGCCGCCGGCGCTCGCATTTGGCGACAACGAAGTCGGTTCCACTTCCGCTGCGATGGACATAAGCGTTGATGCTTCTTCCTTAACTGCTGCGATAACCGTTACTGCTCCTAGTGGCTTTCAGGTTAGCTACAGCGGTAGCCCTTATGCTACTACGGCCACCATCGCCCCAGTAAACGGGTCGGTGATTGGGGCCACGGTAAGCGTAATTTTTAAGCCCACGGCCGCACAGAACTACGTCGGCAGCGTCACCTTTGCCAGCACTTCGGCCACTACCCAAAGCGTAGGGGTTTCCGGCACGGGCACGGTTGCCGCCCCGATACTGACGGTTGATATGACTGCTTTGGACTTTGGCACGACCACCGTAGGCCTGGCTACCGCCAGCCAACCGTTCACCGTGAGCGGCAGCAACCTGCAAGGGCAAGGCAACGTGACCATCGCGGCACCCACGGGCTTCCAGATTCGCACCGGCACCAACTTCTTCTCAGCCAGCCCCATTACCCTTTCGCCCGTCAACGGCATTTTGGCCAGCACCACCATCGACGTGCGGTTTGTGCCCAACACCGTGGGCAGCTACAGCGCCAACGTGGTTGTCTCGACGCCCAGCGGCAGCTCTGCGCTTACCCGGAACGTAGCGGTGTCGGGCACGGCCAATGCCAGCTCCGGCGTTGCTACGCTCACGGCAAATCCGGGTTCGGTTGACTTTGGCACCGTAACCAGCAGCGGCAGCGCAAACGTCCAGAGCTTCGAAGTCAGCGGCACCGATTTGACGGCGAATGCCGTGCTCACGCCCAGCTCCAACACCATTCAGCTTCGGAACGCTACGCTCGGGGGGGTGTTTTCGAGCAGCCCGCTCACCGTGGTCAAGTCGAATGGCACGATTTCGCCCCAGGTAATTGAGGTGCGGCTGGTACCCACGATTGCGGCGGGTGCTTACAGCAAGTCCATCGACATCACCAGCGGCACGGCCGCGACGCAGGTTAGCGTCACGGCTCAGAACACCAGTGGCGCCACGTCCGATATTTCGGTGTCGAACCCGAACGGCAACAACTTTACGTTCGTAACACGCCCCAACACCATTTCGCCGGTGCAAAGCTTCCTGGTTGCGGGCACTAACCTGGTTCAGCCCCTAGTAGTTGAGGCAACAGGTCCTAATGCCGCCTATTTTCAGGTATCAAGCGACAACGTCAACTTTTTTAGTAGCCTGTCCTTCACGCCAAATGGCCAGGGTAACGTAATCCAACGGCCCATCTACGCACGCTTTATCCCCGGCAACAACGCCATCACGGTGACCGGCACGATTCGCAATTCGAGTGCGCCGGCTCCGGCTTTCGACGTGTCGATAACCGGCATCAGCGAGCCCACCATCCGGCTCGACCGGCCCATTGGGGCCTTTGCCACCAACGTGGTGAAAAATACAGTGACGGCTCCGGTAACCGTTCGGCTCGAAGGATTCCTGCTTGATGGCCAAGTGCAGCTGCGCTTTCCGGCCGATTTGGACGATGTTACCCGCAACCCAAGCAAGACTCCGCTGTTCGAGTTTTCGTTGAATGGCGGGGCCACCTACGTGAAGTCGGCGAACATCACACCCGACGCCGACGGCAACTTCGCCACCGACCTGCTGGTCCGTTACGCCCCAGTGCGGGTAGGTGCTGCCGATCAGACGCTGCAATTCCGTAACGCCAGCTTCTTCAATAACACATTCTATACCTTGGCCAGCGGCTCCGGGCGCGCCACGGGTTTCTCCATCGCGGTTGAGCCAACGGCCCAGTCGACGGCTATAGTGACCCATTCTGCCGACGGCCGGTCAGTTACCATAACATACGATTTATCGTCGCCCCCGGCCAGCACGAGCTATGGCGTGAACCGGCTGGTTATCGGCAGCAGCAGCTACATTACCCTGCCACCGAATATTTTCCCCCGCGATAAGCAAAACTTTAACCCCGGCACCACCAACGCCAGCGGGGAGTACAACTATGGCACGGGAACCAGCATTCAACCGGCAACGAATACCTTCGTCGTATTCAGCGGCGCCAACAACTCCTTTGTTATCAACGGCCTCGACCCGGCGCTAACGTACAACTTCTTTAGCTTCGAATTTAACAACGACGGCGTGCTAAACGCTGAGAACTACCTGGTGCCCAACAACCAGCCGCGTAACCCGCTGCCCGTCGAACTGCTTTCGTTCACCGCCAAGCTGCACAACGGCACCGTGGCCCTGAACTGGGCCACCGCCAGCGAGCGCAACAGCAATTACTTCGAAGTGCAGCGCAGCCTCAACGGCCAGACTTTTGCCACCATCCTGGGCCGCACGCCGGCTCGCGGCACCAGCAGCCAGCCCACGGCCTACTCGGCCATCGACGCCAGCTACCCGGCCGGCACGCTCTACTACCGCCTGCGCCAGGTCGACCTGGACGGCACGTGGACGTACTCGCCGGTGGCGATTGTCAACACCACGGAACGCGTGGCGGCTACGGTGCTCCTGTATCCAAACCCAACTTCCGATGTTCTGCACGTCGAGACGCCGGCTGCTACGCCTTATCGCGTGCTGAACCTGTTGGGCCAATCCCTGATGACCGGCACGACACCGGCCGAAGGCACTCCGCTCGACGTACGGGCGCTGCCGGCCGGTGCCTACCTGCTGGAGCTGGGCACGGCCCAAGGGCGGCAGGTGAGCAAGTTTGTCAAAGAATAACGCCGCCTTGGCAGGGCCCGAAATCGGCTCTTTTTGGCGGGACCGTCCTGGTTCCGACGCCCCGCCAAAAAGAGCCGATTTCGGGCCCTAAGCCGCAACAAAAAAGGCGCTCCGGTGGGAGCGCCTTTTTTGTTGCGGCCTGCCCGTTCACGGCGCAAGCAATAGAACGATACTGCAACTCGCTCAGACGGAGAAGCTCTCGCCGCAGCCGCACTCGCGCGAGGCGTTGGGGTTGTTGAACTGGAAGCCCTTGCCGTTGAGGCCGTCGGAGAAGTCCAGCTCGGTGCCGGCCAGGTAGAGGAAGCTCTTCATGTCGACCACCACGCGCACGCCTTTGTCCTCGAACTCCTGGTCCATGGGCCGCACTTCGTTGTCGAAGTCGAGCTTGTAGCTCAGGCCCGAGCAGCCGCCCCCGGCCACCGAGGCGCGCAAGCGGTAGGTTTCGTCGAGGTGGGCGTCCTGAATCAGGCGCGCCACTTTTTCTTTGGCTTTATCGGATACGGTAATCATGGTATTTGTCGGTTACTCGTTGCCGGCCGCGTCGCTGAAACCGACGGCCTGCCCACAACGCCTAGTAAACAAGTAAATTAAGAAGAAGGATTCAGCACCACGCTAAAAACGGTGATGGTGTTCAGGTCGCGGCCGAAATAGAGCTTGTCGAGCGCTTCGTAGGCGTTGTGCGCCCGGAAGTACGACGTGTGCAATTCCTTTTCGCCACGGGCGCGCCATTGCAGGGTAAACGAGCTTTCGGTATCGTGGAAATCCCGCACGTAGTCCCGCATCTTGCGCAGGCAGTCCACCGGGTCGTGGCCCGTTTCGTACCGGAACAGGAAACTCTGCTGGTGCCGCGGATTCAGGGTTATTAAATCCAGCCGCGTCTGGCCGTCCAGCTCCCGAAACTCAAACCGCAGCTGCGCGGGCTCCAGGCCCAGGCACTGTTCGATTTCGCGCTGCAAGCCAGCCGCTTCGTACTCGTCCATCATTTGATAAAAGATGGGAACAAAGAACGAGGAACAAAGAAACCAACCGCAAGGCTGCCCCTTTATTCCCCGTTTTCCGTTCCTCTTAACAACTAGTGGTGAGCCAGTTCCAGCGCGGGCAAGCCGTTTTTCACGCGGTAGTCCGAAATCGCCGACTTAATGGCGTCTTCCGCCAGCACCGAGCAGTGAATTTTCACGGGCGGCAACGCCAGCTCTTCCACAATCTCCATGTTGTCGATGGCCAGGGCTTCGTCGATGGATTTGCCTTTCAGCCACTCCGTTGCCAGCGACGACGACGCGATGGCCGAGCCGCAGCCGAAGGTCTTAAACTTGGCGTCGATGATGGTATTGGTGGCTTCGTCCACCTCGATTTGCAGGCGCATCACGTCGCCGCACTCGGGGGCGCCCACCAGGCCGGTGCCTACGTTCTTCTTGCTTTTGTCCAGCGTGCCCACGTTGCGGGGGTTGCTGTAGTGGTCAATTACTTTATCGGAGTAAGCCATGTCGCTTCGCTTAAATTATGAATTAAAAATTATGAATTATGAATCGAAACTTAGAATCAGAACGCGCCATGGGCAGCAATTCATAATTCATAATTTTTAATTCATAATTGGCGCTTCGCGCCTAGTGTTCGGCCCACTCGATTTTGCTCAGGTCGATGCCTTCCTTGAACATCTCCCACAGGGGCGACATTTCGCGGAGCTTGGTGACGGCCTCTTTTACGTGGCCGATGGCGTAATCGATTTGCTCGTCGGTGGTGAAGCGGCTCAGGCCGAAGCGCAGGGAAGAATGGGCCAGGTCGTCGCTCAGCCCCAGGGCTTTGAGCACGTAGCTGGGCTCCAGCGAAGCCGACGTACAGGCCGAGCCCGACGACACGGCCAGGTCTTTCACGCCCATCATCAGGCCTTCGCCTTCCACGTACTTGAAGCTGATGTTGGTGACGTGGGGCAAGCGGTGCTCGCGCGAGCCGTTCACGTAGGTTTCTTCCATCGTCATCAGCTCTTTTTCGAGGCGGTCGCGCATCACGCTCAGGCGGGCGGTGTCGGCTTCCATTTCGAGGCGGGCCAGCTCGCAGGCCTTGCCCAGGCCCACGATGCCGGGCACGTTGAGGGTGCCGGAGCGCATGCCGCGCTCGTGGCCGCCGCCGTCCATCTGGGCGGTTACTTTCACCCGGGGGTTTTTCCGGCGCACGTACAGCGCGCCCACGCCCTTGGGGCCGTACATTTTGTGGGCCGTGAAGGCCATGATGTCGATGCCGTCGGCAAGGACGTCGACGGGGATTTTGCCCACCGCCTGGGTGCCGTCGGTCATGAACAGCGCGCCGTGCTGGTGGGCAATCCTGGCAATCTCGCGGATGGGCTGAATGGTGCCCGTCTCGTTGTTGCCGTACATGATGGTAACCAGGATGGTCTGTGGCGTCATGGCCGCTTCCAAATCGCCGAGGCTGATGAGGCCCTGCTCGTCGACCGGCAGGTAAGTGACGCGGCCGCCCAGCTTCTCGATGTGCTTGCAGGTATCGAGCACGGCTTTGTGCTCGGTGGTGGTGGTGATGATGTGGTTGCCTTTCTGGCTGTACATCTCAAACACGCCCTTGATGCCCAGGTTGTCCGACTCGGTAGCGCCCGAGGTGAAGATGATTTCCTTGGCGTCGCAGTTGATGAGCTTGGAAATCTGCTCGCGGGCGTAGTCCACGCCCTCTTCGGCCGCCCAGCCAAAAGGGTGGTTGCGCGAAGCCGCGTTGCCGAATACGTCGGTCAGGTAAGGCATCATGGCCTCCAGCACCCGCGGGTCGAGGGGCGTCGTGGCGTTGTTATCGAGGTAAATAGGAAGCTTCAGCATTGCGCGCAGCGGTCTAGCAAAATGGTAAACCAATGAATGATTGGTTGCCCATAGAACACGGTTCCGGGGCAATCAGTTTTCTTTGGTCCTACAAAAGTAGATACAATCTAAATAAGGAAATGCGCCGCCTCCTGGCAAGGCCGCAAAATGCCCGGTTAAAGCTGGGGCTTTTCATTCGCCACCCGTTCCTTGGGCCACCTTTTCATCCCGCCAAATGCTCACCAACCTCGAACACCTCGGCCTGGCCGTGCACGACCTGGAGGCCGCTACGGCCCTTTATACTACGCTGCTCGGTGCGGCACCGTATAAAAAAGAACACGTGGCCAGCGAAGCCGTGGATACCGTTTTTTTTCAGGTTGGGGGCTCCAAAATAGAGCTGCTGGCCGGCACCTCGCCCGAGAGTGCCATCACCAGGTTTCTGGCCAAGAAGCCCGAAGGCATTCACCACGTCGCGTTTGAAGTAGCCGATATCCGGGCCGAAATGGCGCGGCTGAAAGGCGAGGGCTTCGTGCTGTTGAACGAGGAACCCAAGCGCGGGGCCGACAATAAGCTGGTCTGCTTCGTGCACCCCAAAAGCGCCGCTGGCGTATTGGTTGAGCTCTGCCAGACCGCAGATTTAACGGATGTTAACGGATAGAACGGATTTTTGTGGTTCCGCCTGCCCGGAATTTTCTCTTGAATATTGTGACAACGAAGCTTGATAAGCTGCACGGAAGCGGAACCACAAAAAATCCGTTCCATCCGTTAACATCCGTTAAATCTGTGGTCTATGAATAGATTCCAACAAGAAGTTGATGCCGCCGTGGATGCGCTCCTGCTTCAGCAAGTCATCCTGTACCCTACCGATACCGTGTGGGGCCTGGGCTGCGACGCCGAAGCGCCCCCCGCCGTGAAGGAATTATACAAGCTCAAGAACCGCCCCGAAGGCCAGCCGAGCATCGTGCTGGTGGCCGACGTGGCCATGCTGCGGCGCTACGCAACGCGGGTGCCCGACGAGTTGGAAAAGCTCCTGGCCGAGCAAACGCGGCCCACCACGTACATCTTGCCGGCCAGCCGGGCCGTGGCGCCCGGCCTGGTGGGGCCCGATGGTACGGTGGGCCTGCGCGTGGTGCGCGACGAGTTTTGCCACAAAGTGGTGCGGCGGCTGGGGCACGGGCTGGTATCGACGTCGGCCAACAAGGCGGGAGAGCCGGCGCCCGCCGTGTACTCAGAAATCAGCAGCGGGATTCTACGCGGCGCCGACCACGTGGTGGCCTGGCGGCAAGACGATGACGCGCGGGTGGCGCCGTCGCGGGTGGTGCGGCTGGGCGCAGGCGGCAAGCTGGAAATAGTGCGCGAGTAGCGCCAGCACCACCTAACCACAAAGCTGGAGTTACGACCTTTGCGGCCATGAAGACGCCCCAACTGCCCGAAATCCCCATCTTTCGCACCATCGCCGAAGCGGCGGCGGCGCTGAAGCAGCCTGCGTACGTGATTGGCGGCTACGTGCGGGACTTGGCGCTGGGCCGTGACAGCAAGGACATTGACGTGGTGACCGTGGGCGACGGCATTGCCCTGGCGCAGGCCGTGGGCGCAAAATTGCCCGGCCGGGGCCGGGTCACGGTATTCAAGACCTTCGGCACGGCCATGCTGCCCACCAAGGAGGCGGGCGAAATCGAGTTTGTGGGCGCCCGCAAAGAGAGCTACCGCGCCGACAGCCGCAAGCCCGAGGTGGAAGCCGGCACGCTGGAAGAAGATTTGGCCCGCCGCGACTTCACCATCAACGCCCTGGGCCTGAGTCTGAACCCGGAAGATTTTGGCGCGCTGGTGGACCGCTACGAGGGCATGAAAGACCTGGCCAGCAAAACCATCCGCACGCCGCTGGGGCCCGACGTGACGTTCTCCGACGACCCGCTGCGGATGATGCGCGCCATTCGCTTTGCCAGCCAGCTGAACTTTGACATCGAGCCGGACACGTTCGATGCCATTATTCGAAATAAGGACCGGATAAAAATCGTGTCGCAGGAGCGCATCACAGTCGAGCTGAACAAGATTATCGAGTCGCCCACGCCCAGCTACGGGTTCAAGCTGCTGTTTCAGACGGGGCTTTTGCAGCTCATCTTTCCGAAGATGGCGCTGCTGCACGGCGTCGAAAAAGTGGGTACGCACGCCCACAAAGACAATTTTTATCACACCCTGCAAGTGCTCGACAACGTGGCCGCGGCCGGCGGCGACTTGTGGCTGCGCTGGGCCGCCGTGCTGCACGACATCGCCAAGCCCGCCACCAAGCG